>NZ_PJBK01000081.1:0-90905 GCF_002836155.1 Pseudoalteromonas sp. GutCa3
GGCCGCTACCGCTGCTTTTTTGTCATCAACAGGGGCATCAGTTTGTGGCTCTTCACTCACGGTTTGCTCAGCGCCATCTAATGCTTTAGCCGCTTTTTTAGCTTTTGCACGAGCAATGGCCGCCGCTACCGCTGCTTTTTTGTCATCAACAGGGGCATCGCTTTGTGGCTCTTCACTTACTGTTTGTTCAGCGTTATCTAATGCTTGTGCTGCTTTTTTAGCTTTAGCGCGAGCAATGGCTGCAGCGACTGCTGATTTTTTATCATCAACGGGTGCAGTCTCGGCCGATTCATCTGTTTGAGATTTTTGCTCTTTATATTTACGCGCTTGTTCTTTACGTAGTGCGCGCTCTTTTGCTACTTCGCTATTGTCAGGTTCTAATTCAGCAGATTGATCGCCTAGCTTTTTAGCTTTAGCGCGTGCAATAGCAGCTGCAACAGCTGATTTTTCATCGCCGTTATCTGATTTATTTTTAACGCGGGCTAGTGCCTCTGCTACTTTTTGCTTTTCGTCAGAAGATTTAGCGGCAGGTTTACGTTTATGGCGGTTTTGACGTTCTTCTTGCTCGCGATCTAAACGCTCTTTTCGTGCATCAAAACGCTCTTTTGCTCTGTCGGCTTTAATTTTGTCAGCTTGTTGTTCTTTAATTTCAACTTTGGCTATACGGTAGTACTGTACAAGAGGGATTTCGCTTGGGCACACATATGCACAAGCACCACACTCAATACAGTCAAATAAATTATGCTCTTGTAGTTTGTCGTACTCTTTTGATTTAGCAAACCACTGCAATTGCTGTGGTAATAAAGAAGCAGGGCAGGCATCAGCACAAGCGCTACAACGTATACAGGCTTTTTCAGGGCCGGGCTCCGCTAGCTCTTTATGATCAGGCGCTAAAATACAGTTAGTTGTTTTAACTATGCCAATACGCACTGTGGGTAGCGTAAAGCCCATCATTGGGCCGCCCATTACAACACTTTGCTGCGGTACAGGTGAGAAACCTTGGCAATCAAGTAAATGCTTTATTTCAGTGCCAAGTAGTGCCCATACATTCCCAGGCTTATGAATAGTGTTACCTGTTACCGTAACTATACGTTCAATGAGTGGTTTACCTTCATAAACGGCTTGTTGTACGGCAAACAAAGTCCCGGTGTTATGCACTAAAATACCAATATCGGCAGGAATACCAATGCTAGGAACTTCACGGTTAGTAAGTAATTTAATTAATTGCTTTTCACCGCCAGATGGATAAATAGTTGGCACCGTTTGAATAATAATTTTTGAGTTATGCTCAGCTGCTTGCTTCATTGCTGCAATAGCTTCAGGCTTGTTATCTTCTATACCCACAATGCACAGTGTTGGGTTTAAAAGTTGCTGCATTATTTCAATGCCTTGGATAACTTCTTTAGCGTGTTCGCGCATTAAAACGTCATCGGCAGTAATATAAGGTTCGCACTCAACAGCATTTACAATCAAAAATTCGATAGGTTGCTTGGTATCTGCTTTTACATAAGTAGGAAAACCAGCACCACCCATACCGCTAATACCGGCTTGGTGAATAATATTTATCAGCTCATCATGACTAAGCTCAGCAGGATTTTTATTTTTATTTAGAGCTACCCATTCGTCTTTGCCGTCTGGCTCAATAATAACACTTAGTTCAGGTAGGGCCGATGGATGTGCTGATGGCATAGGTGCAATATCAGTAACCACACCAGAGCTCGGTGCATGCACAGGTACCGACCAGTTAGCAGCAGGGGCTGTAAGTGGTTGGCCTTTTAAGACGTGTTGGCCTTTTTCTACCAGTAACTTACCGTTTGCGCCTATGTGTTGCTTAAGCGCAACAATGAGTTTGTCGGGCAAAGGTAGGCGAGTGATACTCGCACTATTAGAGAGTGATTTTTGTTGTGGTGGGTGTATGCCGCCAAGAAATGCCCACACGGTGCCTTTTTTTATTTGTTCAAGTAACTTGTCCACTCAAACCTCTAATCTATTTGTGTAACAGGAATAGCATCTAGCTGCCATTTCCAGTTTTGTTTAGTTTCGGCTACAGGTAGCATATCAATGCAATCTACAGGGCAAGGCTCAACACATAAATCACAGCCAGTACATTCATCAATTAACACAGTGTGCATTTGACGAGTAGCGCCTAAAATAGCGTCAACCGGGCAGGCTTGAATACATTTGGTACAGCCAATACATTCATCTTCGCGAATATAAGCCACTGTTTTTATAGGTTCTGCTTGCTCGCCACCGGCAAGTGGTTTTTCATCAACACCCATTAAGCCGGCAAGCTTTTTCATGGTTGATTCGCCGCCCGGTGGGCATTTATTTATTTCATCGCCATTGGCTATGGCTTCGGCGTAAGGGCGACAACCCGGGTAGCCACATTGTCCGCATTGAGTTTGCGGCAAAATAGTATCAATTTGCTCAACAATAGGATTACCTTCAACGCGAAAGCGAATTGCTGCAAACCCTAAAATAAGTCCAAAAATGAGTGCTAGCGAACCAATCGCTATCAAGGCATAAAACAAGGTCATATTAAAACTTCACTAATCCAGTAAAACCCATAAACGCCATCGACATTAAGCCTGCAGTGATCATTGCAATAGAGGCGCCTTTAAAAGGCGTAGGAACGTCAGCAGCTGCTAAACGTTCTCGTAGTGCTGCAAATAATACAAGCACTAAAGAAAAACCAACCGCAGCACCAAAACCATACACTGCAGATTGTAAAAACGAATGATCTTCTTTGATATTTAATAAAGCCACACCTAATACCGCACAGTTAGTGGTGATCAGCGGTAAAAATATGCCTAATAAACGATATAGAGTAGGGCTTGTTTTACGCACAACCATTTCGGTAAATTGCACTACAACGGCAATCACTAAAATAAAGCTCATGGTGCGTAAAAAGGCGATATCCAGAGGGATTAAAATATATTGATTAACTAAATAGCTAGTTACAGAGGCAAGGGTAAGCACAAACGTGGTTGCCAAAGACATACCAATCGCCGTATCAAGCTTACCTGATACGCCCATAAACGGACATAAGCCTAAAAATTGTACTAATACAAAGTTATTAACCAGAACGGTTCCAATCAATAACAAGACATATTCTGTCATGTGTGCCTCACGCTATAATAAACGTGGGTATTATCCTTTTTTCTTTATCGATTAACAACACATGAGAAGAAAATAAACGACTCAATCAGTAATGATATTAAAGTGACTTAAGATTTCAGGTGTAATTAGAATAGGATCGATATTATATGGCTTTAAAATATCTTTAAATTGATCGTGTTCTTGGTATAAATCTAATAGTGCTTTATTAAATAGGGCAATTTGTTCAGGAGATAATTGAATTTTATTAAAACCAATAAAATAGGGGGATTCGCTTTGTAAAAAGGCCAAATTAACATGATGTAAGTTAAATTGTTTTAGCCTAGCGCGTGCTTGTAAAGTATTGGCAAAGTACCCATCTATACGATTGTTTTCTATCATTTTTACACCCGTACCATTGGCATCGGTGAGTAAAACAATATCAAATTCCCTCAATCCGTCTTTAATCATTTGTTGCTGTATTTTGATTAGTTGAAAAGATGCATTTGAAGGGCCAAAAACAGCAATTTGCATTTTTTGTAGATCATTGAGGCTTTTGATGGTTTTTTTTGCACCCTCAGGTTGAAAAAAGGCATATTGCATTTTCATAAGCGGGATCGAAAAATAAAGCCATTCGTTGCGGTCAAGATTCCAGCCCATAGGAAAGTTTCCTTGAGCTTGCAGGTTTTTTAACATGAGCTTAGAGCGACGATTTGGTACGCTGACAAACTCACATTTATAATTGAGGCGTTTACACGCTAAAGTAAGTATATCAACAAAGGGGCCAGCGGCATTATCGTGTTCATCAACAAATGAAAATGGAGGATAGTTATGAGTGCTAAAAACTAATTCTTTTTGCGGGGCGTTTGCGTACAAACTCAAAGGCATAATAAAAAGTATAATAAAGGTAATTACTCTTTTCATGATGCCTCCAATAGACTATATGTCTTTAGGTTTTTCTATGTAATAACCTTGAACGCCATCTAAACACAACGTTTCTATAATGTGCTTTTCTTCTTGGCTCTCAACGCCCTCAGCAAATACACTAACACCAATGCGGTGGGCTAAATCGACCATTAAGCGCATAAAGTACTGATTGTTTTTATCGTCTTCGAGGCCGCGAGTATAACTTGCATCCATTTTAATAAAATCAGGTTTTAAATCGCGGAAAAACTTAAATGAAGTTAAGCCAACACCAAAACGTTCAACTGTAACGCGTGCGCCAACACGGTGAACCATGTCGATAAAGCGCTTACTAGCCTTGATGTTTTGCTGTAAACCAAACTCACTTACTTCAAATACTAGTTTAGATGCAATATGCGTATCTTTCAATAATCGGCGCTCTAGCCAAATTACAAACTGATCGTTGTGTGCACTAGAAGCTGTCACGTTTAAACCAAAAAACTTTTCAGATAAATTACGGCTTTTAACCTTTTCAAGAGAAGAGTCTATGATCAGGCGATCAATTTCTATTGCCATATCAAGCTTTTCGGCCATCGCTAAAAAAGAAGCGGTAGGCAGTACTTGATTGTCTTCTGTTTTAAATCGAACTTGTACTTCAGCGTAGGCTTTTATGCTTTTACCAAGCGGCATAATGTTTTGCATTACCAAATGCACACGCTTAGATTCAATAACTTCTTTAATAACCTTACGCCAGTTTTGATTACCAAACCCCGCACTTACGTTATTAACTAAATCGGTTTCGCGTTGTACGTGCCATGCGTTTACTTGTTTTGATTGCGCCATGCTCATTGCGTTATCAACAACAGAAAGCAATTCGCCTAACGGCTTACCTTTTTCGTAACCTACAATACCCGTATTAGCTACCGAGCTTAACTCTTGGTTTTGTTGGTACTGCGTGAAGCGCGATTGCAGGTTTTCACCAAAGCGCTCAGCTTCTTTTAAAGGAATGTGGGGTAGTACGACAGCAAAGTCAGAGCTGTTTAATCTAAATACTTGGCTGCCAGTGTAAGTGCCGCTTATGTGCTTAATAATATCGGCAACGCCTTTAACGTACTCATCACCTTTTTGATAACCACGGCTTTGGTTTATAGCTTGTAGTTCGCTACAACGAACCATAGCTAAAGAACCAAATGTACTTTGCTCAGTGTTTTCAATATTTTTTTCGTAATACTCAACAAACATATTACGATTACCAAGGGAGGTAATTACATCTTTGTACGCTTCATGCTTAATAGTCATAGCAGCGCTTTGTATGTCTTCGTTTTTGTTTTTTAAGAAATGTGATAATCGATTAAAGCTAGGTACTAAATCTTTTCCCATTTTTTTCAATCGAGTGCCATCTAGTGCTGTTTCTAAATCATTATCAACTTGGTTTTGATTGATATAAATATCGATAATGTCAGCAACTGTTGTACTTATGTTTTTATTTAAATGGTAAAAAATAGATTTCATTAGAATTATTGGAATAATAACTAAAATGGCAGAAATCAAAATAACAATAAAAAGGGAGGTTTGTAGCTGCGACGCTAAATGCTCAATGTTAAGTACAAATTCAACTTTTATATCTGAGGCGTCATTTACAGCAAATTGAGGGCGCACTGAGTTAAAGTTAGAGAGTACAAAATCAGCAAACATTGGTAATTGAGTAGGGGGGTTAATGCTAAATATTTCAGCCCCTTGGTAATCTCTTAGGGTGAAGCTTGAAAACGTTTTACCATCTGCAATTGATTGTTTTAAATTTTGAGCAGAAATATCGTCTAAAGAAAGGTCATTAATATACTTAGTAACAGTAGTTTGCGCACTTTTTTGTGCATCACTTACCGCAGTATCAAAGCTTATAGATATGAAGTAGCTTCCTGCTGCAACACACAATAACCAAGAGATAATTTGTATAAAAATAAGTTTTTTAAATCCAGCCATGTTTTCAGTCTTTTAATAATTCAAAAGGGAAGGAATCAAGTCCTTGATTAATAAACTAAGTACAGCGCATTAAGGAATAAACTAATGCTTTAGTTATATAAGGAAGAGTAGTGGAATTAGCTTGAGATGTCTATGAAATTCTTAGAATTGGCTCCCCCTCCCCGACTCGAACGGGGGACCTGCGGATTAACAGTCCGTCGCTCTAACCAACTGAGCTAAGGGGGAACTAAAGTAGTGATATTATTATGATGATTTGGCTCCCCCTCCCCGACTCGAACGGGGGACCTGCGGATTAACAGTCCGTCGCTCTAACCAACTGAGCTAAGGGGGAACTACATCATAAACATAAACTTGGCTCCCCCTCCCCGACTCGAACGGGGGACCTGCGGATTAACAGTCCGTCGCTCTAACCAACTGAGCTAAGGGGGAATCGTTTATGGTTGAAAAACTTGGCTCCCCCTCCCCGACTCGAACGGGGGACCTGCGGATTAACAGTCCGTCGCTCTAACCAACTGAGCTAAGGGGGAAGCGTCTTGCCTTTCAACGGGGCGAAATATTAATGACCGCGCCGCAAAGTGTCAACATATAAAAGTCATAAATTGAAAAAAGAGGTTTATTCGTTGTTTTTGTGTTCGATCTGCGTGTTTTATAGCTCTATTAAAGTTACTTTTTTAAAAATTTAAGAATAACAATGTGACTTTTATTATTGCTGAGTCTTCAAATTGGTTAAATTAAACACGGTATTAAAGTGGCTTGTTATTAAAAAACAACTCAAAAACATAAAAACTCATTTTTTACTTAGCGATATTTTTCGTATTTAATTTGTTTTTTGTTTTAATTTTCTAAAAATATACCTATGTGTATATTCGCAGAAATATTTTTTGATCTAAATTGTGATCTAATCACTATGTATAAAATGAGTATTTGTTTTATCCGTTCAAAAATAGAGCAATCAATAACTTAACTTTGTATTAAACGTTTTTTTATACCTAACGTACAACTATGTTAAGAAGAAAAATTGGTGAGCTACAGTTTTTAGCGTGAGTTTATAAAAATGCCACAATTAACAAATGGTCAATTGGTTGGATATCACCGAAAATGGAGGCTCTCTCAAAGCCTTTATAAATGCGGGTTTGAATGAGTTATCCACGGTTTCTGTGGATAACTCTGTTTATGAAACTTTAAGAACATCATCGGCACCAATGGTTTAGGGTGCTACAACGATTTCAAGCTTTTAAATCACTATTTTTAATTCAATATAAAACAATGGGTTATGATTTGATGCTGAATGTATGCAACTCGATGAGGGAATTTTTTCGTAACGATAAACCAAGCAGTACCTTTGTGTAAAAAAGCATCATATATCACTGGGTGTTTGTAATAAAAGTTATAAAAATGTGTTTTAATTGGTTTTTGGTGTGTTTAGGCTCTATTTTAACAAAAAGATGCAAAAACTAAGTTTTACTATTTTTTCGAATCTTTACTTCTTTAATTACTTCAATTGTAGTGATAAATCCGTGGCTTGAACTGCCTTGATGCTTTAAAATGATTCGTTCAGTAAAAGAGGCCTATTTATTTCATGCGCGCAATTTCAAAATCCCAGACTCGCCCAGATTTACTAAACGATCCCATCTTGCCCACATTAAAGACGATGACCATCCCGATGATATTCGGCATGATCACGCTAATGATGTTCAATATTGTCGATACATTTTTTATAAGCTTACTAGGCACTGAGCCGCTTGCAGCGGTGAGCTTTACATTTCCGGTTACCTTTACCGTTATTAGCTTAGCAATAGGGCTGGGGATCGGTACATCGGCAGTAATAGCAAAAGCGCTCGGTAGTAATAAAATAGATGAAGCGCGTTTTGACGCCAGTATTTCTTTAATGGTTGGTGTGGTTCTGGTTATTGTGTTGTCATCCGTTGGGTATTTACTGATTGACCCCATATTTACTTTGCTAGGAGCGGGCGCACAAGTATTGCCGTTAATACACGAATACATGAATATATGGTTTATCGGTAGTGTATTTTTAATAACCCCAATGATTGGTAACTCGGTACTGCGCGCCAGTGGCGATACAAAAACGCCAAGTATAGTAATGGGTGGAGCAGGGCTCATAAACGCCGTACTCGACCCTATATTGATATTTGGTTTTGGGCCAGTACCAGCGTTAGGTATTCAAGGCGCGGCCATAGCAAGCGTTATTGCATGGTCGGTTGCTGTGGTTATTATTTTATATATATTAGCGGTTAAAAAACGCTTGTTGAGCCTAAAAGCAGGCAAGCAAACAGTGACGGGCGCTATTCGTAAAATATTAAAAATTGGTTTGCCTGCTGCCGGCGCAAACATGCTTACACCGGTTGCAATGGCCGTAATGACCGCTATGGTTGCGCATCACGGGCCAGAGGCCGTAGCTGCATTTGGAGTGGGAAGTCGAATAGAATCTATTGCAAGTATATTAGTGCTTGCACTATCGATGACATTACCGCCATTTGTTAGCCAAAACTTTGGCGCTGGCAAATTATGCCGCGTTAAAGAAGCGTATACCGGCACACTAAAATTTGTAATGGTATGGCAATTTGCCATTTACGTATTACTCATTGCATTTTCAGGTGTTATAAGCCAATTATTTGGTAAAGAACAAGCTGTAATAGATGTAATTAAACTCTTTATTTATACCATCCCGCTAAGTTATGGCTTACAAGGGGTGATCATATTATCAAATTCATCGTTTAATGCTTTACACAAACCAATGTACGCATTGGTATTAAGTGTCATTCGGTTATTCATATTTTATGTACCATTTGCTTATGTAGGCAACGAAATAGCCGGATTATTAGGGCTATTTATTGGCGCTGCTTTAGGTAACTTATTTACAGCAATAGTGGCATACAAATGGTTTATGAAAAAACTAGAAGCGCTGAGCGGCGAATCGTTACAGGAGTGCAATAATTGAGCGACCATTTTCAGTTAAAATCACATTTTAAACCAGCAGGCGATCAGCCCACAGCGATTAAGCAGCTATGTGAAGGATTAGAAGCAGGCCTTGCACACCAAACTTTATTAGGTGCCACCGGTACAGGTAAAACCTTTACCATGGCTAATATTATTAACGATTTAAACCGTCCAACAATAATAATGGCGCACAATAAAACGCTTGCCGCGCAGCTATACGGCGAAATGAAAGAGTTTTTCCCTAAAAATGCGGTTGAGTATTTTGTATCGTATTACGATTACTACCAGCCAGAAGCCTATGTTGTATCTAGCGACACATTTATTGAAAAAGATGCCTCGATAAACGAGCATATAGAACAAATGCGTTTAAGTGCAACCAAAGCACTGCTTGAGCGTCGCGACACCATTATTGTGGCGTCGGTATCGGCTATTTATGGTTTGGGCGACCCTAAATCATACATGAAAATGATGCTACTTTTAAAAGTGGGCGAAAAAGTAGACCAACGCGACATGCTGCGTCGCCTAGCTGAAATACAATACACCCGCAACGATATAGATTTTAGCCGTGGTACATATCGTGTACGTGGTGAAGTGGTTGATATATTTCCTGCAGAATCTAGCACCTTCGCAATTCGCGTAGAAATGTTTGATGACGAAATAGAGCGCTTGAGTATTTTTGATCCGCTTACAGGCGCCGTCGAAAAGCATATAATACGCACCACTATCTATCCAAAAACACACTATGTTACCCCGCGTGAAAAAATACTCGGTGCTATCGATAAAATACAAGAAGAACTAAAAGATCGAAGAGCCCAGTTACTCAGTGCTAATAAATTAGTAGAAGAGCAACGCGTAACGCAGCGTACGCAATACGATATAGAAATGATGCGGGAGCTAGGTTATTGCTCTGGTATAGAAAACTACAGCCGCTATTTATCGGGCCGTACGCCGGGCGATCCGCCACCCACATTACTTGATTACCTCCCAGACGACGCATTGATGATTATTGATGAATCGCACGTAACCGTATCGCAAATTGGCGCAATGTATAAAGGCGACAGAAGCCGAAAAGAAAACTTAGTTGAATATGGCTTCAGAATGCCCTCAGCAATGGACAACAGGCCGCTGCGCTTTGAAGAATTTGAAGCTATTTCACCACAAACAATTTATGTATCGGCAACGCCAGGCGACTTTGAGTTAGACCGTTGTGTGGGCGCAATCGCAGAGCAAGTAATTCGTCCAACAGGGCTGCTTGATCCACTTATTGAAGTGCGCCCGGTGGGCGATCAGGTTGATGACTTACTTTCAGAAATTTATAAAAGTGTAGAGAAGGGCGAACGCGTACTTGTAACCACTTTGACCAAACGTATGTCTGAGGATTTAACCGATTACTTAAGTGAGCACGACGTAAAAGTGCGTTACTTACATTCAGACATAGACACGGTTGAACGGGTTGAAATTATTCGTGATTTACGTGCGGGCGTGTTTGATGTGTTAGTGGGTATTAACTTACTTCGGGAAGGCCTGGATATGCCAGAAGTGGCGCTAGTAGCCATACTTGATGCCGATAAAGAAGGCTTTTTACGCTCAGCGCGTTCAATTATTCAAACCATTGGTCGTGCTGCACGTCACTTAGATGGTCGCGCTATTTTATACGGTGATAAAATTACAAAATCGATGGCTAAGGCCATGGACGAAACAGCGCGCAGACGCGAAATTCAGCATGCTTATAATATTGAACACGGTATTGAACCGCATTCACTAGCCAAAAAGATTCTTGATGCGATGGATGTAGGCGAAGAAGCCGGCCCTAAAGATAACCTTAGACTTGTTCGTAAAGACTCTAAAAAGGTACTTAGCGCGAAAGAAATTACCGTGCAAATTAAGCAGCTTGAAACCAAAATGCATGCATACGCAAGCGACCTAGAATTTGAAAAAGCGGGCTCTGTTCGCGATGAAATACATGAACTACAACAACAGTTGATTAATTAAAAATGACAGCAAACTTTACTCCTCTTATTACTGCGCTTGAAGATGCGCCAATTTTAAAAAATGAACTGTGCCGTGTTTTTCATGGCCGTGGCCATAGTGTTGAGGCGTTAAGTCATATTAATTTAGACTTTTATCCGCCAAGTTTGTTTTTGGTTTCGTACGACGAAATTGACGAGCAAACACTAAGCGAGCTTACCGATGTTGTGTGGCAGTGGGTGCAAAAAAACCAGCCAGAGCTTATTAGCTCACTTGTGTATCAGCAACGCGCTGGCGTGCAAAGCCAAAACACCGTGGTTTATGGGCAATTACCTAACCCGCATGTTGTAACCGAAAACGGCATTCGTTTTTTGGTTGATTTACAGAGCCGTCAAAATACCGGAATATTTCCCGATATGCGCAGCGGCCGTGAGTTTGTAATGGCTAATAGTAAGCATGGCAAAGTGCTTAATTTATTTTCGTACACGTGTGGGTTTTCGCTTGCAGCAATGCAAGGCGGAGCAGATCATGTAATGAATATGGATATGAGCAAAGGTGTACTTAAAGTCGGCAAGCAAAACCATCAATTAAATGGTTTTGAGCGTGGCGTAAGTTTTTTACCTCACGATATTTTAAAGTCGTTTGGAAAACTAAAAAAAGCAGCCCCGTTTGACTTAATAATAGTTGATCCGCCAAGCTTTCAAAAAGGCAGCTTTATATTAACTAAAGACTATCAAAAAGTGCTGCGCAGGTTGCCAGAGCTACTTTGTGATACCACACAATTGTTATTGTGCGCTAATAGCCCAGAGCTTAGCGAAGAGGCGTTTAAGGCGTTAATAAACGAGCACACCCAAGGCGCAATTGAATTTGTTGAGCGCCTAGCCCCTACCGAGCGTTTTATTGAAGTAGACAGCGACAGAAGCTTAAAAGCACTTATCTACAAAACGTCACAATCTGCTGATTAAATGAAGCTCAGCAAACGCCTAACTGCCATTGATACATTAATTTCGCAGCATCACGATATTATTTGGGATTGCTGCTGCGACCATGGTTATTTAGGCATGGCGCTATTAAAACGCGCAGCTGCAAACCAGGTTATTTTTGTAGATATAGTCGCCACTTTAATGAACGACCTAGAAGCGCAATTATCATCTATTAATAAATTACAAAAAACCTGTAATAAAAATCCGCAGTGGCAGGTCTTATGTCAGGATGTAGGCAAAATTGAAATTGCTCAAAGTAAAAGCCAAGTAGTTGTAATAGCAGGTGTTGGCGGTGAGCTGTTGTTAAGTTTAATACAACAAATTATTGCTAATAATGCAGTGGAGCATTTAAATAATGTTCGGTTTATTTTATGCCCAGTGCATCACACTTATAAGTTGCGAGTGGGTTTAAAGCAATTAGGTTTAGGGCTTGTAAGTGAGCAAATAGTTTACGACAACAAACGTTTTTATGAAGTGATTGAAGTGAGCTTTAGTAGCAATAATGAGATTAGTCACACCGGTAATAAAATGTGGGATTTTAGTAGTGCAGAGCACGCTATGTACCAGCGGCAACTCATAAATCATTATAATAAAATGCTCAATAAAGATAAGCCATACTATCAAAAAGTTATAACAGACTATCAAGAACTCACCGATAGTTAAAAAAGCCCGAAAGTAGGGCGTACATGTGATCTAATTACGACATTGACGACGTAATGTGTTCATAGTTTATATCGCACAACGCGAGTTTATTTGGTTTATTTATGTCAGATAACAAGAGTCACATTAATCATTTGCTTAGCAATGAGCAAAAATGGCAACACAGCTACGAGCAACCTATTTCTTATGCACCCCTTGTGCAATTGGCTAATAGCAGCTGGGTGGTGCCACAACATTTTTTACGTTACAAGCACACGCTTGAAAGCGTAAACGAAGTGCTTGAGAGTATTGAGTTTTCGGCTCACTTTAGAGTGCTTGCTGCACAAAAAGGTGAAGAAATTTACCTGCAAGTAGCAGTGCTGAGCCCAGATAACTATCAAAAAAGTGCATCTGCAAATGAAGGCAAAGCCAAAAAGCTATTATTTGGCAGACGCTGGATAGTAGAGGAAAACTTACCTACTTCAGAACTTATCCAAACTGCATTTTTAGCGTTAAAAGTAGCGCGTGAACATGAAGTAAGAGAGCTTTTTCAGTTAATGCAAAGCGGCGCAACAAGTACGCCATTTAATAACCATCACGACTTACCGGTAATGGCGCAAAACCCTGAGCTTGTTAAAAGTGAAAGTGCTGAAAGCCGTGTTGATGAAGTGCTTAAACGTATTGTATTTGCAGGAAAAAGTATTGAGCTTAAGAGCCAGCAGCAAATAGCCGAGCAACATTTATATACTGTTGAGCTGTTGTGTGAAGATTGCCAACTTAGCGAGTTTAATAAAAAAACAATCGCGTTTTTAACAGCAGATCCATCCGCTAATAGCTTTTTACACGCCTTAATTACAGCATTAGTAGCCACAAGCAATGATTACGTAAACGAGCAATTTAAGTACAAAGGTTTTGCCCGCTTTAGTAAACACGTTGTGGTTGAGCAAATAGGTAACTTAAGTATCGCTATGCGCTCGCCAAGTACTGTAGGGCTTTGCTCTATGGGTAAGCAACATGCTAACCAGTTAAATTTTGAGATAGACAGCGGGCGAGCGCCACAGGGCTGCGGGCAAGCTATTGGTGGGTTTTTAGCTGCTCATGGCATTGAGCAGCCAGAAAATGCACATTTATATCCAAATTACTTATAACAATTTAAAGCTTATTAATTTCATCTTTAACGCTAAAGCTTGAATCGGTAACAATAGCCTCAAGTGTTTGTACACGCTCTTTTAATGCAAGCACTTGTGCGTTAGTTTCAGCTAATTGTTTATGGGCATCGCTGTTGTTGTTTTGCATTTTATGCTTAAACTCAAGATGCTTTTTATACATATCGTAAACCACTCCTGAGCCAACCGAAATTAGCACAATAAGTACAATCATCGTAGTTCCAGACATAATCTCATTCCTTATCATTTTATTATTCGTTTATGGTTAAAGTATAACCTTTAAGCGCTTATGATAAAGCTGACAATTGTAACTTAATTTGTATACTTTACTTAAGCTCAGATTTGAGCGTGTTCATCATTTATACACTTCAGATATTGTTTAATGGCTGCATAGCCACCATATAATAAACATACTTTAGCCAATACAGTGAGTTGCCATGTTAAATAATAAAATACCTCCCGTTATTGTTGTGCTGTTTTTTGCAGGCATAATGGCGCTTATTGCGCATTACAGTGTTATTGATTTCACCGCATTTATTACCTACTTAGCAGCAAGTTTGGTCATTATAGGGTGTGTTTTTTGTATTGCAGGGGTGGTTAGTTTTAAAATAGCAAACACCACTGTAAACCCTAATAAACCTGAGCAAGCGTCAAAACTTATTACTAGCGGCATTTATCGGATTTCGCGTAACCCAATGTATGTAGGTTTTGCATTTATTTTAGCAGGGTGGGGTATTTGGTTAAGTTCCTTGTGGGCACTTTTATGTATTATAGGGTTTGTTGCATACTTAACGTTTTTTCAAATAATACCCGAGGAGCGTGCGCTCACTAAATTATTTGGCGAAGAGTTTACCGCCTATAAAGCGCGCGTAAAACGCTGGTTGTAATCTCTACGTTAAAATTAAACAAACAAAAAAAGGCTATCGATGATAGCCTTTTTTTGTTTACAGCAATTGTATTACTAATTAATTGGTGCTTATTCGTATTCTAACGGGTCTGTAATGTTATTTAGTGCAAATGCTTCAAGGCGTTCTTGGCACGCGCCACATTTACCACAGGCCTTTTCACGGCCGTTATAACAAGTCCACGTTTGGCTGTAATCTAAACCCATTTCAATACCGTCGGTTAAAATACCAATTTTAGTATTGTTTAAGTATGGGCTAAAAATTTCTACAGCGTCGTAGTTAGCAATACGACACACATCATCCATTTTTTGCACAAATTCAGGACGGCAGTCAGGGTAAATAGCATGATCCCCAGAGTGAGCGCCGTAATAAACTTGGCCAGCTTTAAGTGATACCGCGTAACCAACAGCAAGCGAGAGCAAAATCATATTACGATTAGGTACAATCGTACTTTTCATGCTCTCTTCTTCGTAATGGCCTTCAGGCACATCAATGTCATCAGTAAGTGATGAGCCACCAATAAGTTGGTTAATCGCCGAAATATCAACAATTTTGTGTGGAACGTTTAATTTTTCACACACACTTGCCGCCACTTTAAGCTCTTTTACATGACGCTGACCATAGTCAAATGATAGGGCATATACATCATGGCCTTGTTGCAGGGCTTTATTTAATACGGTAAATGAGTCCATACCGCCGGAATAAATAACAACTACTTTTTGCGTCATATCTGTTTTGCTCTTAGTTTTAATAGAGGTTTATATCAGGGCGCGATATACTACACGGCCGCAGCTTAAATAACAATTTTTGCACAGCGCTTTTTGGTTTTTTAATAGTAGCAATTTGGCTGCTAGGTAGTAAGTGAGATCTCTTTTGTACAAAATTAATGAAGTGTTTGAAACCATTCAAGGTGAAGCTAGCTTTACTGGCACACCCTCAATATTTTTACGCCTGCAAGGCTGCCCAGTAGGCTGCTCTTGGTGCGACACCAAGCAAACGTGGGATGTTGATAATGTATATAAAGTATCACTGGACGAAACCGTAGAAAAAAAAGCCGACTCAGATCATTGGGCTAACGCCAGTGCAGAGCAAATTTTAGCGTTGTTTCAATCACGAGGTTATACCGCAAAACACGTAGTTATTACTGGTGGTGAGCCATGTATGTTTGATTTAAATCCAGTATGTAATTTATTGCACGAGCACGGCTTTAGTACACAAATAGAAACCAGCGGCACGTTTGAAATACTCGCCCCAGAGCAAACATGGGTAACGGTATCGCCTAAAATAAACATGCGCGGCGGTTATGAAGTACTTACCAGCGCAATGAAGCGTGCCAACGAAATTAAACACCCCGTTGCTATGCAAAAGCACGTAGAAGAGCTAGAAGCGTTATTTGCTAAAACAGGCGTTAATCCAAAGCTTGTTTATTTGCAGCCAATTAGCCAAAAAGTATCAGCAACCAAATTAGCAATCGACACCTGCATTGCCAAAAACTGGCGCCTATCAATACAAGTACATAAGTATTTAGGAATTAGTTAAAGAGCAGCTTAAAGTTATAGTACGTAGGTTGGGTAGAGCGTAGCGAAACCCAACAAATCTTCAATTTCACACCGTTTTACAACAACGCTCTATGATATTTAAATACGTAGGTCGGATAAGCGAAGCGCCATCCGACAACCCTGTACTTTATAGCCTGAACTTTATAGCCTTAAATTACATCTATCCTAAAGCTCATATCTTCTTCGTTAATTGTGCTAATTAGTTTACTATGCGCGACTTAAAAATATTCTACTACTTACCACTAGGCTTATATGTCCGCAAACGCGCTTTACACCGACCTTTCTGATTACTACGACTTAATGTGCGCAGATATAGATTATCAAGCCCAAAGCAATTCTATTCACAGGCTGCACCAAATTTTTGGGAATGGCGCAAATACCCATCTCGATTTAGCATGTGGCACCGGCCCGCATGTACGCCACTTTATTGATTACGGCTATAAAAGTAGTGGGCTTGATTTAAACCAGCCAATGCTCGATAAAGCAAAAGTTCGTTGTCCAGAAGCGCAATTTTCGTTGCAAAACATGAGTGAGTTTAAAGTAACCGAGCCCTTGGATTTAATTACCTGCTTTTTGTATTCAATCCATTACTGCGACGGTATTAATAAGTTAAAAGAATGCCTTGCCAGCGTACACAGTGCGTTAAACGTAGGTGGAATATTTTGCTTTAACACGGTTGATAAAAACAAAATCGACAGCGATTCATTTGTAGAGCACACAGCAACAAGCGAAAATAGCTTCTTCACATTTCGCTCTGGTTGGCATTACAGTGGCACTGGCAGCAAACAATTATTAAAACTCAGCATAGAAAAAACCACCGCAGATAAAACACTCGTATGGCACGACGAGCACCCAATGGTTGCTTTTAGTTATACCGAGCTTAAAGAAGCCCTGAAGCCGTACTTTGAAATTCACATATTTGAACATGACTACGACAAAATAACCCCATGGGCAGAGCGCTCAGGCAACGCCATTTTTGTCTGCGTAAAAATTTAAGGCAAACACGTAGGTTGGGTAGAGCGCAGCGAAACCCAACGAACCTCCAATACCCACGGCCAATACCCACACCCAATAAACCCGCATTATATATTTGAAAACGTAGGTCGGATAAGCGAAGCGCCATCCGACGATGCACCGTATTTGAGTTTCGGCGCGTAAAATTCTGTATATTAATTTCAGTTTCATCGACTCAAAAATATATGCTACCTTCAAATAGTGGATTTAATAATGATAAAAGGAATTTAAAATGGAACACTCTGCATCAATTCTCCTCCTAATAATTACCATATTGATTTGTCTTGGTTGGTACAACCATACAAAAAATTTAAAAATACAGTTTAAAAAAAATATTAAGGCATTAAATGATTCTTTAGCTTTAGCGCGAGAAGAAGCTAAAAAGCAATCATTGAAAAATAAAGAGCTAACTGAGAAATATAGCCCAATCATTCAAGCCGAAGCTTACTCTCAAGCTTTATTAGATGAAGCGAAACTAAAAGCAAATGCTATAAAGCAAACTGCTGAAAATTTAGCTAATGAAGTAAAAAATGAATCTATTACTGTAAGTGAGTCATTAAAGGAACAAAGAATAGAGGGGAGCCTAAGACTTCGAGAAGCGAAGGAGAAAGCTGAAAAAATTAGGTCGGATGCTAATCAAGAAGCTGACCGTATTACTTTATTCGCAGAGCAAAGGGCTAAAGAGATTGCGGGTGATGCGTATGAAGCAAAAGAAAAAGCTAATACCTACGAGCAAGCAATAAAAGCAATGCGAAATACTATCGAAGGCTATAAGGACGACTATATCATTCCTAATCACTCAGTTTTAGATGACTTAGCTGAGGATTTTGGTCACAAAGAAGCTGGAGCAGAGCTAAAGTCAATACGTCAAAATATTAGGCAAATGATAAAAGAAGGATTTGCTGGGGATTGTGACTATGTTGAACAACATAGAAAAACATATGCAATCCATTTTGTAGTTGATGCATTTAACGGTAAAGTAGATAGTGCATTATCTAAAGTAAAACACGATAATTTTGGGAAAATAAACCAAGAAATATTAGATGCGTTCGCATTAGTTAACCACAATGGCGTTCCTTTTAGAAAAGCTAGAATTAATGAAAAATATCTTAATGCACGTTTAATTGAACTAAAGTGGGCTGTAGCTACAAGTGAATTAAAAAGAATCGAACGTGAAGAGCAAGCAGAAATTAAGGCTCAAATTAGGGAAGAAGAAAAGGCTTTAAGAGATATTGAGAAAGCAAAGAAAGAAGCCGAAAAAGAAGAACGCTTACTTCAGAAAGCTTTGAAAAAAGCACGAGAAGAACTTTCTACTGCAAATGATGAGCAGCGAGCCGACTATGAAGCGAAATTACTTGATCTAGAAAAGCAATTAAAAGAAGCAGAAGATAAAGGTCAAAGAGCTATGTCGATGGCACAACAAACCCGAAGAGGGCATGTATACGTAATAAGCAATGTAGGCAGTTTTGGTGAAGAGGTATTCAAAATTGGTATGACCCGAAGACTTGAGCCTATGGATCGTGTCAAAGAACTAGGCGATGCATCTGTTCCTTTTTCCTTTGATGTTCATGCGATGATATTTAGTGAAGATGCGCCATCTTTAGAAAAAGAACTTCATCGCCGTTTTGATATTTACTCAGTGAATAAAATAAATTCAAGGAAAGAATTTTTCAAAACTACAATATCAGAAGTTAAGAAAGCTGTAGAGGGCAATGGGATTAAAGATGTTCATTGGACTTTAAAAGCTGAAGCTTCTGAGTATCGTGAGAGTTTAGCAATAGAGAAAAACTTACAATGTAATGCGGTTGCTTAACTCTTTCTTATTTAGTTTCATGTATTAAGACAAAGTAGGTGAATTAGTTTTTTTCATCAATTTCTTTCCCGCAATTATAACAATCGTTAGTGGGAAGCTTATAACTAGAAATAGAGCGCATTACTTGGTTTTTCTTACAGGCAGGGCAGACGTAATTAATTACAGAGATTATAAGCGCAATAGCAAAAACAAAACTACCGATATAAAACGGGTTTGAGTAAAATTGCATACTTGGTTCTGAAAAGTTAAAACCAATAATACAGATGATTAATGCAGTTAAATAAAGTTTAAATTTTAGGCTTTTATTCAAGGTTTAAATATCCAATTGGCAAGGTGCTAATAATAAGTGCTTTGGCAGTTTTAACAAATTATTTACTCAATTACTATTTAAGTTTTTATATAGGCAAATGTATAGGCATAAAAAAAGAGTTGCCCTTGAGCAACGCTTTTCTGTATTTGTCTAATAGCTGGTAGCTAACTTACTTAGCCGCTAGCTTATTCTGCCACAAACTTATTCTGCAGCTAAATAATCTAACACTACTTGATGGTGATCTTTAGTTTTAAACTTATCAAATAGGTGTTTAATTTTACCGTCTTGGCCTACTAAAAACGTTAGGCGGTGTTGGTTTATACCCCATTTTAAATGCACATTCAATTTGAAATAATAGCTTAAGCTTAAATTTATTGACTGTGCAATTCGATTTTTGCACAAACTTTTAATTTTATGAACGCTTTTGTTTTAGGGCTATTTAATATATAAACCAGTTGATAAGTTTAAGAAGTTTTTAAGTTACTCTTGTTTATTAAAAGTTACTGATTCCGCTCGATTTATATGTTAAAAAATAATATTGTATATGTTTTTAAACCTTAGTCGCAGTAGCTCAAAATTTCTGGGGGAGGTTTATTTTCCTCACACAGTGAAAACCTTTTGACTACATTTTGTTCACAATCCCACTAAAATAGTTGATATGTATTATTATGGAAAATCCTGAATTAGATAGCTTTTTCACTAAAAGAAAGAGTAGAAAAGGAATGTATTACCTGCTTGGTATATTCTTATTATTGTGTTCGCCCATACTTCTGTTTATAGGTAACTTTAATTTGGGTTTTTTTGAAAGTGTATCTGATTGGGCTGATGTAGGGTCATTTTTTGGAGGAATATATTCACCCATATTAAGCTTTTTCACACTTTTCATTCTAGTATTCCAGTCTTCAATAATGAAGTCTCAAATGAAATTAATGGAGACTCAAACACAATTGCAAGTAACACAGCTAGAAATCCAAAAAACTATGCAAGAAAAAGAAGATGCTGCACAACGCTCTACAAGAGCTTTAACTTCTTCGTCTAGGATTGATTCAGCGTTACAGCTTGAAATCAATGTTAAAACAGGATTACCTAAAAATACTCGGGAATATTTAATAAGTGCTGTATTGTTATTTGAAAATGCCCCCCAAAAGTTTAATGTAGAGAAGAAAAAGCACCAGAAAGCACTACATGCTGTTTACACGAATTGGGTTTTAGTTCTAGCAAATATTTGGGATATTGATAATGTGGTCAGTGATGAGAATTTAAGGAAGAATAATCAAGAGTCAATCTGTTTAGAGGTTGTTACCTTATTGGGGTTTGAAACATGCCTTTATTTAGATAAGTTTCTTTTTGCTATAGGGCATCCCTATTCAAATAAAGAAAAATACCCTCCTTTTTTTTGGTCCAAGAACTAGTTAAAATTACTGATATTTAATATTAATTTTTAAAACAAAAGTAGAAAGGGATTTCATTGTATGAAATTAGATATATCAGCTTACTCAATAACATATATATTTATTATGCCTGAGATTGAAAAGTCAGATTTAGGCTCACAATCTCCATTCCAAGGTTTCTTATTCGATTTAGTTAGTTCTCCTTATGCAGCTATGATTAGTAAGTTGCTGATTTGCCCACATAGCATTGATGAGGTCACATTAAATAAAGAAGAGCTTTTATCAAAAAGAAAAGGGGCTGTTGAGCAACTTGTTTTTTTGCTTTCACCCTCAGCAATAGAGAGTAAAGAAATGTTATTTCAAAACCCTCTCACGGTTATTGCTTATGATAAAAAGTACCAAAGTTTTTATGAAGGTATTCGCTCTCGATTTGTGTATGAGCCCATAGTTATTACAAATAACACTAAGATGAATCAAGCATTCCAGTTTGATCAGATAGTTGATGCATACAGTATAGATCATGTTTTGTATGAGCGTTTTATTAATTTTTTAAATAGTGTTGGTAATTTAGATTTGAAAGGTAGATTTAAGGCTAAAAAGCTTCGATTAAAGTATCAATATAAAGACGCACCTATTTATAATCATGGTGTAACAAATTCTAATGACTTAGTGCTGTCTAGCTTAGGCGTTGTTGGTAAGTTAGAGGATCTTGAGAATGCGAGTAAAGAAAAGTTTATTAGTTCTCTAATAGATGGCGCTAATTATATA
Organism: Pseudoalteromonas sp. GutCa3; assembly: GCF_002836155.1. NCBI lineage: Bacteria > Pseudomonadati > Pseudomonadota > Gammaproteobacteria > Alteromonadales > Pseudoalteromonadaceae > Pseudoalteromonas > Pseudoalteromonas sp. GutCa3. The sequence continues at coordinate 21,454 of NZ_PJBK01000081.1, forward strand.
AGTAAATTAAAGGTATCAGAAAGGTCCGGTAATACAGATATGATCTTATTTGTACCAGCCATGTTTTCTTATCTATATGATATTAAAAATAATATATGGAATAAGTTATTTAGGGAAGTTAAAAGTAAAAATGCCAAAGAGTTTATAATAAAGTCAATTATAAGGAATCCAGACTATTCATCATTTACATTTAAAGCTACGGGAGATAAAGGTCTTAAATCTATACTTAGTCATAAATTTACTCAATCAGCTGTAACCATAAGAAGGCAAGAGCTACACCTTTCAACTTTAGCAACAGCTTTGATATCCGTAGCTCACTTTATACCAACTATCAGATTACCTAATAATTTAAACTTCTCCTATAGCTTATTAAATGAAATTGAAAGTCACTCTAAACGTGGTGATCTTAAGGGAAGGTCACTGTTAAAGAAGAGGGTTAAAGAATTAATTATTGAATGGAAATCTATAATTGGTAAAGATTTGCTTACCTATATAAATAGTGAAGCATCAAACTTAAAGCTTTGTACTGATATCCCGTTGGAGTGGATTACATTAGACTGTGTTCCGATAATGATAAGTCATAAAATATCTAAGATTCCTGTCACACCAGGTAATTTATTTTTAAATCAAAGCTCATTTAACATTGATGTGTTAACAAGTGCTACTGAGTTGCGTAAGATATTAATTATTCGTTCCTTTTCGCCACATGATCCTATAAAACCAGAGTTAGAAAATACTATTAAATCGTCAGTTAGTAATATTGAATATATCGAAGTAGTTGACGTAAGTAGTAGTGCAGAGCTTGTAGATGCAATTAACAATTTTAGTGGGCATATAGTGATATTTGACTGTCATGGTAACCACGGAGGCCGGTCATCAAACGGTTGGCTACAAATAGGTAAGGAACAAGTAGATGTTTGGTCATTACCAATTACTTCTCCATTGATTGTTATATTGAGTGCATGTATGACCTCCTCGATTGCTGGTTCACATGCGTCAGTTACTAACGGCTTTATACAAAAAGGTAGTTATAGCGTCTTGGGTACATATCTTCCTGTTGATGCGTACAAGTCGGCCTCGCTAGTCAGTAACTTAATAACGAATATATTCAAAACTTTAAGTACTTTAAAGCAATTTGGTGTAGTAGAAACCACTTGGCAAAATATACTATATATGGCAATTTGCGAAAGTTATATGGTAGAAGTATTTAATGAGTTATTGAAAAAATTTGGTGATGTAGATAGCGAAAGTTTAAAAAAGGTACTTGAACTTGCAAGGACAAAAATATATTCGCTAGAACAAACTTGGCATATATCTTATTTTAAAGAGTTGTCCCAGCTTTTTTCGATAGAGTTAGATTGTTTGCATGAGTTTATACATGATGACTTAGTAATTGTTGAGTCGATGTATTACTCTCAATTTGGGAAAGCAGAAAACATAAGAGTAATTTTGTAGATATTCCTCTTCGATCAACATATATCTCCGATTTGTAAATATAGTAATACCTGAATTAACCTTCTTTAGTTGAATCGAGTGGTTCTCTATTCAACTTTAGGATTAAATCCGCTTTCTCTTTTTCACTCAAATTATCAATTAAGCAACTCAGTTTTGCTGATAGATCTGATTCACAAAAAAAATAAGCTAAAGGGACTCCTAATTCATCCGCCACTCTCTTAAGGGTTGGAATATCAGGGGTATGCCTACCTTTCTCATAGTGGTTCATACGACTGCTCGCAGAGCTTTGGTCAAGCCCAATTCTAATGCCGAGTTCTTTCTGAGAGACTCCCCTAGAAACTCGTGCCTGTTTAATTCGCCCAGGGACTGGGTTAATTGCAATTTCCAAGAATTCATCTTAATTTACAATAATAATACTTAGATTCTCTAAGTTTAGCCTGATAATGTATACTTAGGAATACTAAGTTTATTAAAGGTTGCATTATGAGCAAAAAATATAGTTTTAAGAAGAGAAAGCTAGCGATAGATAAAGTTTTGATTTCTGACCAGACTGTAGCGGAAGTTGCGAGTGAATTGCAGATTTCCATGAGCTCAATATACCGTTGGCTTAAAGAAGAACGAATGGTCAAACCCCAAGATAGATCTTTGTATGAAAAAAATAGTCTTAGGGTACAAGAGGCTTATGACGAGCGTGAAATTTTACTGAAAGCCCTAACAATTTTAGTTCGAGATTTTTCGTGTTAGGGCTCTAAGCATACAACACGCGAGCTTATTGTTCGTGAGTTGTGCGTTAAAGTGACTAATCGAGCTAGCTTATTTAAATATTAGGGGTATTTTGCAGTGTTTAAAACTGAAAACTCGAGCTGATGCCAAGCTCATCTTTGCAGCCATCATTTATACGTTTAAAGCTTTTGTTTAAAGCACTTAACGCTACAGAATACTCATTCTTCGAATGCAACTTAACGATATTGTCAATGGGTAACTGGTTCACTTGAAGAAGTTTTCTTATTTTTATGTTGTCATCACCCAGTAAAATTAAGTTAGCTAAAGCTTTTGTTTCATTCGTTGCTACATCTGGTTTGGACTGACCAACTACAATAAGTGGACGATTATATTTTAAAATTTCTCGTGAGGCGTGGAGGCTCCCTCCTTTCTCGCCACTCTGAGTAAGAAAAACACCAGCGGATAAAGCTGCTTGGATTTTATCTCTTTGAACTAGCAAAGCCCCCCTAACTGATGTTCCATATGAATATTCTGAGATCAAAGCTCCACCCGAATTAATAATATTTTCGGCTAAGCCAATATTTTCCTTAGGGTAGACCTTTGTATCTAGTCCTTGTGCCAAGACAGCAGTCGTTCTCATTCCTAATTTCAAGCAAGTTGTGTGGGCTATGGTATCTATACCTTTAGCTAACCCACTTACTATATTCCACTTATTTTCACATAGCCATGAAGTTATTCTTTCAGCAATTTTTGCTCCATGGATAGTTGGATCCCGAGTTCCTATGACAGCTGCATTTTTTTCGTTTATATAATCAATATTACCAGCGATATACAAGATCAAGGGGCTTGAATTTAGAGTTAAAAGGCTTATTGGATAGCAAGAGTCAAAAACAGAAATAATTCTATGACCAAGTCTATCCGCTATCTCTAGCTCTTTTTTAGCTAAACTTTCTGCATCTGAGTAACTACTTTCATCGATATTATGGTATGTCCTGTTAATCATTTGAATCATATCTTTCTTATCGAGTATAACAAACTCAAGTACATCTCTCAGTGTAGCTGGTCCAACACCCTTTATAAATCTGAGGGCTAAAAGTTTATATGTTAAAACAGACGTATTATTTATCACTCCAATTACCCAACGTTTTCTGTATAGTTACACGTCTTACCATGTAAGTTCCAATCGTGGGATAAGAAATAACCATATGGGCCATTTTTTTTTACCAATCCCATTCCACAGCGGCGACATTTTTTCACTTCAAAAGATAACGAGTGCGTACACCGGTTAGAATGTTCATGATACCCACTACAACTCCAGAAAGGTATATCCTCGTTATTCTGTAATACCCTCATAGGGCGATGACAATTAAAGCAACTCTTCTGAGGCCCAATTGCCTGTACAGTTTTAGCAAGAGATACGCCTACAATACGCTCAACCTTTTCATCATTAATAAGTTCATTCACCCTTTTAAAGGTTGCACCTGTGGTCATTACATCATCAATAACCAGTACTCTTTTGTTACATAACCTATTCGCGTACTTTTCATGATTAAAATGGAGGCTCCGCTTAATTTCTACATTTCTTTCAGCTGCATGACCTTTAGTTTTAAGGCTTGCAGCATCTTCCAAAAAGTAAAATAAATCAGGTATAAACTCATATTCTAATTCACCTCTAAGTTCGACTTTTTTTAGTAATTCTTCTAATCTAGGAGGCTTATTTGGCTTTGATGGAATTACTGTCACAATATCAAAATCTCCATCTTCTTTGTAGATAAACTTCCCTAAGCGGCCCAAAATAAATTGCAATAAATCAGTCCAATATTCAGGTACAGAGTAGGATTCTTGATTTTCTTCAGCATCTTTAGCACTGATGTCTCTCGAAAGCTTGTGCGAAGCTCTCAATGTAGATGTTATTTCTGATTTGTTTGTAAAGTAGCGACCAAAAGTAACCACATCCAACTTATCTCGACCAGGCATAACTACTTCACCATCTAAATTTAAAGGAATGAAATAAAATTCTCGTCCCTTTATCGCATTTAAATTTTCATTATCTGCTGCTGCTTCAGAAAGTAATTTTAGTTCGTGTGGTGAGTCAAGTTTTTCAACGAGTTTACTGGTGCTGATAACACATGCTGGGACTTGCATAATTTTCGTTTTTGCCCAGGTTGGAGCTAATGGAATTACACCTGCAGCATATGAAGCTTCTATATCGACTTGATCATCTCCAACATACAATACGGACTCTTTATTACTTATATTTAAAGCCCCACAAGCCATGTTTATGCCAAGTGCATTGGGTTTTTTACCCGAGCTTCCCACATCATCATAAGTAATTAATACTTCGAAAAAGTGGCTTATTTCGAAGTATTCTAAAACCCGCTCTGCGTACCATCTTTTTGAATTTGTAACAATACCCATCTTGATTTTTTTATCTTTAATACCTTCAAGGATGCGAAGGGTTCCTCGAAAAAGCTTCACTTTTGGGATTAGCTCTTCCAGCGTTGAGGAGCTGCCAGTAATTCGAGCTAGCTCTAATTTGGAGGAGCCCAGTAATGTATTATCTAAATCAAAAAGAACTGCGGAGACCTTGTTCATTATATGTTCCTTATAAATGAAGTTTAAGCGTATGTACCGTGGCACATGGTTATTTAAAGAGTAATTGAAGCTACAGCAGTAAACCTTAATTTAAGTTACCACTTATACACTCTAATATTCAATCCAAAAATGTTTACTTAATTTACTCTGATTTACGAAAAGTTATATGAGTTCAGTACATCTTGAAAGTTTGGTTTATTGTATGTCTAAACCAGAGTTTCTGGTACGATGAACTCAATTTTTCATAGTATCGTTCGAATAATGCAAATAGTTTTACCTGAGATTGAAAGTAATTTGGATTCCTTGGCTTGGGGAGCCTCAGATCAAGAAAAAGGCGAGGTTTTTACAAACCCTCAAATTGTTAACTTTATGCTTAAGACCTCTGGGATTGTTAACGGCATTAAATCAAGGAACGCTCGCATATTAGAACCAGCCTGTGGGCAAGGTGAATTTATTATCGCAATTGCTAAGTTTTTGGTTGAACATATAAAAGATGATCAGGAATGCAATACTATAGAGTTTATTAAAGATCTTGTTAAGGCTTTTGATATTTCAGCTAAAAATATAGCAATAGCTAAGCAGAAAACCAACGAAGTGTTAAAGAAGGCCTTTACGCCTGAAGAGGCTCACGCAATTGTTGAAGGCTGGTTTTATCACGGTGACTTTCTTTTAACTGATTTCACTAAATGCTTCAGCCATGTTATCGGTAACCCGCCATATGTTCGGATTGAGAACATCCCATCACCTTTACTTTCAGCATATAGAGCTCGTTACCACACAATGAAAGAAAGGGCAGATCTATACATTGCTTTTTTCCATAAATGTTTAGAACTACTGGAAAAAAAAGGGGTATTGTCTTTTATCTGCACAGATAGATGGACTAAGAATAGCTACGGTTCATCGTTACGTAAATTTATATCAGCTAATTATCAGCTAGATCTTTACGTAGACCTTTATGGCCAATCTGTATTTCAATCCGAAGTGTTAACCTATCCAGCGATTACTCAGATTTCAAAGAATAAGCATAATTCAACGAAAATATTACATAACCCAAAGATTGACTCTGAGCTTTCCGAGTCAGTATATTTAATGCTCACAGGACAAAAGTTGTGCACGAATGAACTAATCGAAAGAAAAGATATTATCGATGATGAGAAGCCTTGGTTATTTGGCTCTGCAGATGAGCTGAATCTAATAAAAAGACTTGAGAGAGACTTCCCTACGATTGAAGAAGTCGGTTGTAAGGTTTACATAGGGGCTGCAACGGGAAATAATAAAGTATATATTGTTGATGATAATGTGGCTCTAGAGCCTGACCGGAAAGTGCCTTTGGTTACTGCGACTGATATTCGTTCAGGCACATTGGTACCTTCGGGTAAGTTTGTCGTGAACACATATGACGAAAATGGAGTAATCCAACTTACAGACTTTCCAATGCTTGAAGAGTACCTAACTCAGTATCAAGAAGTTTTACAAAAACGACATGTAGCAAAGAAAGTGCCACACCACTGGTTTAAGACAATTGATCGAGTTTATCCAGAACGTGCGACACAAGAAAAACTATTGATACCTGATATCAAGTCTAAATTGACCACTGTGTATGACTCTGGTGTCTATCACCCAAATAACTCCATTTACTATATCTGTTCATCTAGTTGGGATTTGAGGGCTTTACAAGGTGTTCTAATGTCAGGAATTGGACAACTTTTCGTTGAGAATTACTCAACAAAAGTTGCTGGAGGAAATTTGCGGTTTCAAGCTCAACATTTAAGACGAATTTGCTTACCGCGGTGGAAAGAGGTTGATTCTGATTTGGCAGCAGCTTTCTCCGAAGCAGCGATAAATAATGATATTGAGAAATCAATTCTTTTAACCTCCAAACTTTTTAATTTAAATGAACAAGAAATACAACTACTAGGTTAACAAATGAACGAATTAATAAGGGAAGCTGTTAGGCATTTCTGGGCAGTAAGAAGTGATGGTACTGGGGTATTGGGCGGAAAAACGCTTGATGGGTTTGTTTCTGTAATTAGTCAAGTTGTTCAGTCTTCGCATCTTGAGAACTATCAAATCCATACGGGGAAAAACACTTCTCAGTTACCAGGGTATTTCAGACCTCATAAGTCATGGGATATAGTTGTCACTTCGAACGGGTACTTAGTTGCAGCCATTGAGTTGAAGTCTCAAGTAGGCTCTATTGGTAATAATTTCAATAACCGTACAGAAGAAGTTCTAGGTAGTGGGTTGGATCTTAGTACCGCAATCGAAGAAAATGCATTCTTGCCAAGTGTACGGCCATTTATGGGCTACATTATTTTAGTTGAAGACTCAGATGATTCGAGGCGCTCAGCTCGAATCAGTATGGATAACTTCCCTGTGATGTCTGGCTTTTTAGCAGATGAAAATAGTAGACAGGTAAACTATCAACCAGTAAATGGAAAATATCCTCAGACTGTAGGCGTCTCTTATTTAAAACGCTATGAAATTTTGTGTCGTAAACTTATGGCAAGACGTATTTATGATGCGGCTTCGGTTTTGGCTGCATCAATTCAACATAGTGATTCAGGTCACTACCATGATTTAAGCGGTTTAACTAGCGTTGACGCATTTATTCAACAATTGACAAACCACTGTAACTTATTCGCAGAGTTTGGCGATTAAAGTTATCTAGCTCATTAGAGGTTGTAAACCACAATATCTAAGCCTTGCATACGCATGGCTTTCATTCATACCTAAGTGCATGAGATAGATAGCCTACTAGATAAGAAGCTCTCAATATCTCTGGTAACCCTTCGCATGCAAGTACAGACTAAAAGAGAGAGAGGCCTAGCGTCGGCTTCTCGCTTAAATCGAAATATACTGAGTTATAAACTGTCTTATGAAAGTGGAGAGATTTAGTCCAAAATGTAGTGGGTTATTATAACTCACTACATTATTTTTTAAATTTATTGGTTTAAGTAGTTTAAAACCACTTCATGGTGATCTTTGGTTTTAAATTTATTGAAGATATGTTCTATTTCGCCATTTTCATTAACTAGAAATGAAGTACGCACTACCCCCATATTTTCACGGCCCATGAACTTCTTTAGTTGCCAAACACCATAAGCTTCACAAACAGCATGATCTTCATCGGCAAGTAAAGTGAAATTAAGCTCTTGTTTGTTAGTGAAATTAGTCAGCTTTTTGGGTGAATCGGGGCTAATACCCAAAACAACGACATTTAAGTCATTAAGCTCTGATTTAGAGTCTCTTAATGCACATGCTTGAACTGTACAGCCAGGAGTCGATGCTCTTGGGTAAAAATACACTAATACCTTTTTACACTTAAAAGAGGCAAGTGAAACAGATTCATCGTTTTGATCTTGTAACGTAAACTCTGGGGCTTTTTGGCCAACTTCTATCATATTCTTATCCTTCTTTATTTTGCTAAACTTCTTAAGACATCAATACTAAGTAGTATTTAATAGTTGATCTTATGCTAGTAGGAATTTTAATTAGCTCTATGATAACAAGTCACGCATAATATTTAACTGTTTTGTTAGCTCAGTTGTTTTATCACGTTCTTGTTTTAACATCGTTTCATAGTCATTACGGGCTAACGACATTCGTTCTAAGTTTATTTCTAGTTGTTTAATTTGCTTTTCGTTATCAAGATTTTTATTAAACCAATACACAAGCTCATTTTTTGCATTGTCTAATTTTTCTTCCAAAACTTTTATAGGGTTTTTATTTATAGTTGGTTTGGTTTCAGCCTGTTTTTGGGTTTTTCTTTTTTCTTTTATAAGCTTAAGTTTTTGATTTGGCCAGCCTCTATTACTTATAGCATTACGGTGAAGGCCTGTTAATCTAGAAAGCTCAGCTATAGTTGCTGGTAGGGAAGGCGCATTATTTATTTTATCTATTGCAGCAACTAGCTTTTGTGTATTTTCATCAAAGGTACGTTGATTTTTGATGTCAAAGGGATTACTCATTGGGGACTCCATGACCAAGTAGTGTTAAAACACCTTTAGCTTCATTGATGACTTCTTTGATTTGCTCTTTATTGTCTGCAAAACTAGGGTTGTTAAGGTTAGCTAAATTGGTTGAATAAACTTCTCTCCAGTGTGGTGCGTTTGCTTCACTGACTATGGCGTTTGAACACCTTATAGGGTTACATTTTAGTGAGCCTATACAGGGAAGGCTATCATTTGTACTTTCTGAACCATAACAGTAACCTAATCCAACATTTATTACACCGAGTCCTTGCTCAGCCATCGCTTCAAAAATTTCTTCTTTTGAATATCCGCTTGCCATGTAACCTTTAAATGCTAATTTTAATCGCTCTTTATGTTCATTAGCCTTACCACCAAGATAATTACCGTCTGGGTCTGCTGTTGCTTTAATAACTTCAATCTCTGATTGTTTTCTAAGGCTTTGCGCCGTTTGGCTTTCCACAAGGATGTCAGCAATTCCACCATAACCCATTGTTACATCACTTGTTGAACCTCTAGACAAAAATTTGTCTACGGTATTGACTAAATGCTTAAGCTGAAATGAGATTAACGGTAAGCCAGCTTCTAATCTATAAAGTTGATATGCAAGCGTGTGACGCATCATATAATTGCTAAATTCAAGGTTATTATCTGGCAAAGCGAACTTTATAAATATTCTTAACTGATGACTTATCATAACCGAGGTTTGCTGGATTTCTGTCTCGTTTGTTTTCTTTGTATGAACAGAGCTAAACATTAAACTTCTTTGTGTTATTGAGCTTAAAATTTTTAACGCTTTTATTGCATCTTCAATTATTGGAATAGCGACCCACTTATCATCGAAAAGGCCTTTCGAAAAAGTACCTTTACCCTTGAAAACATGAGAGCGCAGAAGCTTTATGCCATTTTCTTCGATGAGACAAGTATTTAAATCTATCACTGATAATTCAGAAGGACGCATTCCGGTATACTGACCTATTAAGTATTTAGCCGCGTAACTTATAAGTGCGGTTTGATTATTGATATTCGTCAGTGTGATTTTTTTGCCTTTCCCTTTATTGACGAATGCTGTCATGTCTTTTAGGTTATATTTATTTTTAGAGTTAATTAGTTCTTCTGGTATACCGTATTTGGATTCTATATATACTTCTGCATAATTTGCGCTTAAAAGACGGTGAGCTCTATAAAGTTTAAATGTATCTTTGGTAATCCCGGCTTTGCTACAGTATTGAGTTTTACTTTGTGATTCATATCTGCTCACATAAGAGTCCAATACTTCTTCTTCCATCGTTTTTAGGAAGTCGTGTACTAGCAAAGAAGCGGTTCTAATGAGTTTCTCAAAAGCCCAGTTCGGCATTACTTGATTTGAGATTTTCTTTTCATAACGCTCTTTCCAACTAAACTGATCGGGATCAAAGGCTGAAATATTTTCACCAAATATATGCTCTGAAGTATATGGGTTTTGAATATAGGAAAAAAATTGTTTCAAGTCATCATTGTACGTATTGGTATGAACTTTTGCGGTTTCTTTGTAATCGATAATTTGGATTTGAGTAAGGGACAAATATATTTTTTCAATATGCTCTTTCCCTAACTTAACTTCCAAAACTGTAAAAAGAGTGTCTAAAAATCGGAGTCCAGACTTAACATGGGCCAAGACTGTACTGGTAGCAAGCCTGTTAGTTGACTTTTTTTTTGCTTTTTTACGATTGTTAATGAATACCTCAGGAGTTAGCAGAATACTCAAGAGCAAACATTTTATTTCAATAATAACCTCTTCAGGAATGCTTTTATATTTTTTGAAATTTATTTTTAGTTTACTACCTCTGATATTTGCAGATACGTTAGGATTTTCTGAGTTGAAATCCCATTCAGTGTCAGAAAAAACAGAGCTAATAGAGGCTGGAAGGCTTAGCAGTTTGGTCAAATATGTCGTGCTTTCATTAGTTGCCACCTTTTTGTGTTCAGCATTTGAGAGGTCTAACTTATATTTTTTGAGATCAGCAATAGTACTTAGCACACTGTAATGTTTTGGTAATCTTTCCATTTTATCTTCCTAAATAAGCTCAGTAGTTTCTATATAGAGAGATAACCCTTCAGCATCGTCAAGCTCACTGAAGCTGAACTCTGAAATTTCAGGATCTAGGATCGAGTTCAACAGCGTTAGGTTACTTTTTATAACATGTCCAAATGGAGTATCTAAGATTCTACTATTTTGAATTTTGACGAGGTAATCACGTTTCATCGCAAAGAGCTTCGGTAAATCTGTTTTGGTTATGATCACATTTGGACAACTGAGACACATATTATAAGTACTACACGGCTTGCCTGGCGTGTAGTTAGGGAGGGCTTTCACAGATTCTGGTGGATCAAAAATATTCTTACACGTTGCTAATGGAGTTGATATGGGAAGTGATTCTTGGCTATTTACCTGGTTTACTTTTTTACGATTTTTTTTACCCACCGAAGAACTTAAATTGCTATGAATTTCTAGCAATTTATCTCTTATTTTTTTTCTTGCTGTCTGCCCAAAATCATGAATATCGAGGTAGCGCATTGTTGTATATAAATTTCTATGACCCATTAATAACTGTATTTCTCTAATTGAAATCCCTTCTTCTACTAGGTCGCTTACAAATGTAGGTCTAAACCTAGTTGTCTCTAATATTTTTTCACCGTTTGTCTGGTCTAACAGTTGATGCTTTTCTCTAAAAGCCTTTAAAGCTTTTGTTACATGACTTTTATGAGGGAGGCTTTTTATTAGTCCATTGTAAGTTTCAAACAACCAAAGTTTGTTTTTATGTTCGGGAGTTGCTTTTTCTCGAATTGTAGATGTAAGTTTAGTAACAGTACTAAAAATATCTTTTACATGAGTGCCTTGGCTATGGGTTAGCCATTGAAGATTAGCTTTAAAAATATCTAAGTGATATAACTTTTGACCATCAGAACGTTCTTTCCAATATCTAAGACAAGGTTTGCCAGTTGCAGGGTGCTTATCTACCAGATCATCCAGTTCAAGAGCATAAATTGACTCTACATTCATACCTGTTATTTGCATGAGTTTGAGCAAAAATGGAAGTAAGTGGTTCATCGTAATTTTGGGTAAAATACCCCAAGACTCATATACATCCTGATAATTTTCATCGTTACTATTGATTATTTTGTAGAAAATACTACCTGCGCGCGTGAGGCGAAAATCATATGAGGTAGTTAGGGGGATACAAGCCATCTTGTTTTCAAAAAGCCAACGAGCATCTTCTAATGTAAGATTGTCGCAGTTCTCTACAAGAAGCTTATCGTTTTCATCAAGAATTTCTCTACCTTTTCCTGATTTTTTATAAGGTTGGAGAAAATTAGAAACTTGGTTAATTTCACTTTCTATTGCTTTTGTGATTTTTTCTTTATCATCTTTATTGTAGGGTTTGTAGCGTTCTGTGACTCTTGTGTAATAACAAAATGGGCTGGGTAAGTAAAACCTTTCAAAATTTGGAGTATTAATATCAATAGCTTTATTTAAAACGTTCTTGTAAGTACTCTGTAAAACGTTTGCATAACGATTATGTATTTTTTCTTCTAACATGCAGTGTTTTAAATAAGCATGAAACTCATCTAATGAAAACTCATTCAACACTTTGGAAAGACATATAGGCTGTTCCCCCAGCTTTTCGCTAATCTGTTTTGAAACATGTTTAAAAGTGGACTTTATATCATTACGATAAGAGTCACTTATTTTAACTTTAAACACTGATGTGAATAAGTGCATTAATTGTCGGTGTGGAGAAGCTTTAGTTGGCTGAACTAAGTCATTAAAGCTATTTAATGGTATGGCGAGTAACTCATCCCACTCTTCGTTAAACCACAAATCATAGGCGCGGTTCATTTTTTGTCCTTAATAGATATTTTGAGTTGTGTTTTCTTTACTAGATGTTCCATTTTTTCCGCTTTCGTAAGTAACTCACCATCGCTATCGGTCATTGTCTTATAAAGTTCTAAAGGTATTTTTGTGTAAATCTCAGTACTGCTTAAGAATGCATGCCCAAGTGACTTTTGTACAACAGCAAGCCTGTCCACATAGGTCGGTCCAATGTCCGGTGATTGAAGCAAATCATAGGCGTAACCATGCCTTAATTTGTGCGGCGACATAGCCTTAGATAGCATACCTCTTTTTAATGCACGCTCTGATAGTCTATCTAATAGTTTAGACAGGCCTTTGGGTGTAATAGGGCCTCCTTCAGCATTAAAGAATGCAGGGGTTTCTGATAAGGATGAGTATTTTCTTGAATACTTTTTGTATAGGGGGGAGGCATGATACTTTATTATACGGTTTAAAACGGCTCGACTTACCAAGGTCATTCTTTGCTTTGTATTGTTATGCCGACCTTTCACACCTTGTATCGAAAGAGGGGCGTAGGGGGATAATACTGGCATATCAGTGTTGTCATATATCAATTTTTGACTATTAAATTCTATAGCATCTTCTATATCTTGTTTAGTTATGTTTTGTAATTCTGATCTTCTAATCCCAGAGTCAAAAATAAATTGAAGAATTAGCCTTTCACGCTCTGAGCTACTTTGTAAAATTAGTTTTGTTAACTCATCTAGCGAACATGATAGAACAAGTTTTTGCTTTACGGGGCCACTGATCAGCCCATTTGCATACGGACTTTGTTCAATGTATGCGGCTCGAAATTCTTGTTCTTGGTATAGAAATTTGTGGATGAATGCTTGAAATGTTGCATCTCTATTTCTAATTGTTGCCGTAGATAAGTTATATGTAGTTCTTAATTCAGCTAAATATTCTTCAATAACAAATTTTGAAACTGAAAGGAATACTTCATCAAGGGATGTATTTTGAAATTCTGGGCGTTTTTTCAGATAAGCCAAAAAGTAAGTCAGATTCTTAGCATATGTTTTTGCTGTGTGCCGGCTTATTTTGTTATTTCTCAGGCCATAAGACAGAAACTCAGAGATTAATGGGAGTATTCTCATTCGATTATTTAATGCAACGACACCAGTATGAAGCTTGTTTATAGACAAACAAACACCTTCATCTTCATTTAACAAAGACTTTGATAGGTCAACGGTTTCGTTAGCAGAAACATAAGAACTGAATTGATCCATAAAAACATGCTTTACTTATTAGGACTGTGCAGTTTTTAAGCGTAGTAGTAAAATGAGGTTTTGAAAAGGAGGGAGTAACTTATTTAAAATGTAGTGTGCAAAGTGTTAATGGGGGTATAAATGAATACCATCGTACTCTTTACCCATAAACTTTTTGTAGCCCCATACGCCAAATGCTTCAGCAATGGCGTGGTCTTCATCGGCTAATAAATCAAAGTTAAGCTCTTTTTTAGTTTCGAAGTTTTTAAGGCGCTTAATTGGGTCTGGGCTAATACCTACAACGCGGGTGTTAAATTTAGCAAGATGTGCTTGCTCATCGCGTAGGTTTTCGGCTTGTACAGTACAACCCGGTGTTGACGCTTTGGGGTAAAAGTACACAAGCACTTGTTGCTCTTTTAACAGTTCGCTTAATGTTACTGTTTCGTCGTTTTGGTTTTGTAGGCTAAAAGCGGGTGCAGTATTGCCAGCTTGTAATGGACTAATTGTGTTCATGTTTAGCATCCTTAACGAATTCGTTTAAAAATATAATCTACGTTTAGCGTGTGAGAAAGGCTCTCAAAACTAATTTTAAATTGATCTATATCTACATCAACAGGTATGTTGAATTCAAGTTCACAACGCATTTTAATGTTGTCTTCTTGGGAATAAGTGTCTGACTTAAGTGAGCAAATACTAATATTATTGTCGGCAAAAAAGCGCGTTACTTTGCTCAATGTGCCTGGGGTGTCTATGCCTGTGTATTCTAGGGTGTAACCTGCACAAAATTCGCTAGGAGTATGACTCGCTGTGCGCTTCATCATGGTTAGCAGGCCAAGTTCCATGGCTTTAGTTGGTAGTACGTGCTCTATGCGGCTTATTGCCGACATGTCGCCGCTAAGTAGCATTATGAAGGTGAATTCGCAGCCTAAAATAGCAATACGGCTGTCAATAATGTTGCAGTGGCAATCGCTAACCAGTTGGGTTAGTTCACTTACAATACCGGGTCTGTCTTCGCCAATCGCTGTTAAAACAATTTGATGATTTGAAAATGCAGTCATGAGTTCAAATACCTTGTTACTTGGATTATATCAACCGAGTTGGCAACACCAAAAATACACACGAGAAGTTGCACGGCGGCGAAGTTTAACACAAAAAGGGCTCTAAACTACAGCACACGCTAATTAAGCGCTTTTAAAGTGCGGTGTTTCTTGTTTTTACTGGCACGGGAAAGTACCATAGCTAAAATTTGCTTATTTGCGCTTAGTTTTATTGCTAAGTTGAAGTGCTGAACTTTATTGCATTTAGGCAGCCAAATAATAAATGTAAAGTTAATATTGATTTTACACTGAACCAAATCGGCATTACCCACTCATATATTTGTTAAAACAATTAAAGGGTATGCTAAGGAGAAATATCTGTGCAGTATTGGATCCCAAAAGCACTTGCAGTAAGTGTATTGGTAAGTTTATCAGGGTGTAGTGTATTTATTAATAAGGCACATGACGAACGTAACTATCGTACGCATGAGCCTGTAAAAGCACCAACGTCGTTATCTCAACCAGCTCAAGACCCAGTTTATAAAATGGATGTAGGTCAATACGACAACAATCCTGAAGCTACAAATTACCGCCCACCGGCACAAGTATTAACAATTGCTAAAGGCAGTTGGGTAGAAGAGACAGATAAACAAGCGCGTATTTATTTTGATAAAAACGATGGCATTGCTGATTTAGATGAATTTCTTTGGGACACGATTCAATCAGTCCTCGCTGATAACAATGCAGGAACCACTAAAGAAGACAAGCTACTAGGTACTATTGAAACTGATTGGTACTCAATCATTAAAACCGAAGAAGGTTTTTGGTGGTGGGGCGATGAAGTTAACGATGACTTAGAAAAATTTAGATTCACTATTGAAGAAAAGTCACATCAGCGTACTGCGTCTTTACGTGTAGAGCTGATTGATTTTAAAGGCGACCATACGCTAACTGATTTGTTAAAACAGCAGTTAGAAGTACGTGCGCTTAACCAAGTAGTGAGCGAGTTTGATTACCGTTACCGTCAACTTGAAGTTGATATGCGTAAACGCCAAGGTATTATTTCTCTTGAAATGGGCTTTGATAACAAAGGTAATGCAGCACTTGTAACTGAGCAATCTTACGAAGCTGTGTTTGACCGTTTCTCTGGATTTTTAGAGCGCTTGTCGTTCACTATTGTTGAAATTAACCCAGATACGGGCTTAATTACTGCTGATTATACTAAACCTGAAACAAGTGTTTGGGATTCAATTTGGGGTGATGACGTAGCTCAACTACCTATTGATGAAGGCCAATACCAAATTTTAGTAAGTAAAACTAAAGAAGGCGGTACTAGCTTAACGTGGATGGATGACAAAGGCGAAACGCTTGAGCCAGGTACTATGAATGGTTTACAACAAGCATTAGAAGCAGCACTCATTCAGCGCGGCATTAAAATTTAAATAATAATAAGTTTTACCACAAAAAGAGCGCTATGCTCTTTTTGTGGTTTTTATAGGTTAATAAATATGTCTCAGCTACCTCATCGTTCACACTACACGTGGCGCACTTGGTTTACTTTTTTGGTTCCTTCGTTAATTGGTGTGTTTTTATTTATGACACCCATTAGTACCTCGCAAGGGATGACCATTCCTATTGCCGTTATGGCAAAAGCGGTTCAAGCAATGATGCTTGGCTCTGCTCAAGCAATTATTACTCTCATTATTTGTATTACAGGGGTTATTTCTGTAATTACTAAAGTGTTTAAACCCGCCGCTATATGTAACTCACCTTTGTTAAAGCATTTATTTGATGTGAGCTGGACATGGCTGGTGGTGCGTTTATTTGGTATGGCGTTTGGTTTAATGACGTACTTAAGCCTAGGCAGCGAGATGATTACCTCGGCCAATACTGGCGCGCTGGTATTAAATGACTTATTGCCAGTGTTGTTTTCGGTATTTATTTTAGCGGGCTTATTACTGCCGCTATTAATTAACTTTGGTCTACTAGAGCTTGCTGGTACGTTAATGACTAAAGTAATGCGCCCTGTATTTGGTGTACCTGGTAGAAGCGCGGTTGACTGTACTGCATCGTGGTTAGGTGATGGTAGTGTGGGTATTTTGATGACTGCAAGGCAGTACGATCAAAAGCACTATACACAACGCGAAGCGGCTATTATTGGTACTACGTTTTCAGCGGTTTCAATTACGTTTAGTTTAGTGGTGCTTGGGCAAGTTAAACTTGAATACCTATTTGCACCGTTTTACGCAACGGTATGTTTAGCCGGTATTGTTGCCGCTATTATTGTGCCGCGATTACCGCCACTGCGCTTTAAAAAAGACTTATTGATTGATGGTACTGAGCCAGATAGAGACGCTGAAACAATTCCGGGTCATAAAACCTTATTTGGTCATTCGTTAGATGTTGCATTAGCTAAAGCAGATAACTCAACGGGTGTTAAAGGTACAATAAAAGAGGGCTTACATAACGCGCTTGATATGGTGTTTGGTGTATTGCCTGTAGTTATGGCGGTAGGTACATTTGCACTGATCATTGCCGAGCATACGCCTATATTTCAGTATTTAGGTATGCCGTTTGTGCCATTTTTAGAGTTATTACAAGTACCCGAAGCGGCAGCAGCGTCGCAAACTATTATGGTTGGTTTTGCTGATATGTTTATTCCGTCAATATTAGCAGCAGGTACAATTGAAAGTGATGTAACGCGCTTTATTATTGCCGCAATGAGTGTAACTCAGCTTATTTATATGTCTGAGGTGGGCGCACTTTTACTTGGCAGTAAAATACCGGTAAATATTTTAGAGTTGTTTATTATATTTATTTTGCGAACGCTAATTACTTTACCTGTTATTGCGCTAATGGCGCATTGGTTAGTAGGCTAAATTAACGAAAATATAATTAAGCGAATCGGTATTGTTAAAAAAGCCCTGATTAATCAGGGCTTTTTTGTGTCTGTTGTATTTTTAATATTGGCGTTGGGCTTTTTAAACTCCGTTTTTGCAGAGAGTCTAATCAGCGCAATATTACCAATGACAATAGCAAAAACAACGGCGACAATAATTACAATATGCCAAGTTTGCATCGCAGTATCACTTAATATTTAGTACGTTTAAGTGTGACCGTTTTACGCTATAACAGCAATTAAATTACTCAAAACATAATCAATAACTTTAAACACAATCAATAACGTTAAACACAATCAATAACCTTAAAAACGTCTAGCTACCGAAAGCGTTAAAAAGTTAAGCCCTGGGTTTGGCTCTTTAAAGCCTGCGTTTGAATAGTGAATAACTCTAAGGGCAACATTAGTATGACCAAAGTCGGCAACAAGGCCTATGCGGTCTTCAAACTGGTAGTGAGTACTTATGTTTTTACCGGCAAACTGCGTTTCATCAATCAGTGATACACCAATGCCTGCTTCTACATAAAATGGGGTGTTGTTAAAACTAAAAGCAGGAAATTGCAGCACAGGTGACATAGCAAGTACTAGGTTTGATTGTGTTTCATCGCCGTGGCGGTATTCCCACATATTTACGCTGGTTTCAAAGTAAAAGCGTGCATCACCAATTATATTTTGCATGCTAGGTGCATGATACTGATACGCAAGCTTAACGCCGTTTACGTTACCTTCGCCTTTGAGAAAATCAACGGCATAACCGTGGTTCGATTGAGCAAAAGCAAGTTTGCCAAAAAGTGAAGCTACTAATACAAAAGAGATAATAAGTGTTTTAAGTGACGTTTTCATAGGTGCCAAATGTTTGTCTGATTCAAGTGATAACTAAATGATAAGGGCGACCTATTAACAATTACAATGAGGACAAAATGCCGGTTGTATATGACCTGTTAATGGAGGTTTCTAACTGCTTGAATTTATTTTAGTTATTTTATTGGTGCGATTTGGGCATTAATAAGTTGCTTATTTGTGCCTTTTTTATTGCGTATAGTTCGCGTAAATTACAGCCATCTTAATCACACAGACATATACAATTATGAAACTCTTTAAACTATTCGTTTTAGCCACTGCTTTTTTTAGTAGTTCGTTATTTGCACAAACTCAGCAATCGCCAGATCAGTTACTTGAATCAGTAGCCGATAAGCTATTTGCAGACATTGGCCAAGTAAATTCAAAAGGCACAGCAAGCAAAGAAGCGATGGCTGCCATTGTTGAAAAACGTTTAATGCCACATATTGATGTTAAGTTTGTGTCGTTTAAATTATTAGGTAAACACATTAAAGGCATTGAGCGCGAGCAGGCTGTTCAATTTATAGATGCAGTAGAGCATTACTTAACAGGCACATACGCTGGTGCACTAATGAAGTACACAGGTCAAAAAGTAGTATTTGAGCGTAATAACGCAAAAAGTGACTCTGAGTACGCAACAGTTAATACACAAATTATTGAGCCAAATGCGCCTACAATCGACTTAAGTTTTAAACTTCGTTTAGGTAAAAATGATGAGTGGAAAGTATACGATATTGTTGCCGAAGGTATTTCACTATTAAGTGCTAAGCAAAAAGAGATTATTCAACGTATTTCTGAAGTGGGTTTAGATCAAGTTATTAGCGAGTTAAAAAGTAAATAGACTATTTGTCTGGCTCTGATTAAGCCCAACTCCAACCTCAAAAACGGCCAATTACTTATGTACTTGGCCGTTTTTATATTTGTAAGTAAAGGATTGTTGTTATTGCGTAATTTTGCGCTAGCAGCAAAACAAAGGTGTGCTAGAATATCGACACTTTGATTAAGCGTGGTGTCAGCTAAAAACTGATATAACTTACCACCCCCAAGCCACACTGGAGTTGTGTTGTTTTAATGGAAAATGTACTGATTTGGCCAAAGGAATACCCATTACTTATTAAAGGACTGGTAGAACAAAACGGTGCCTTTATTTTAGATGCTTTGGAAGCTTGGCCTGCTTGTCGTTCTACAAATGAAGACGATGGTGTATGCACCACCGTGTTACCGCCTATTTATTATTTGGCATGGCTAACCCCGCTAGAACCATTTGAAGAATGTTACTTTCAACATATCTCTGAATATGACGAAGACGCACAAGCGTATATTAGTGCGGTTAAAAGCCATTACTACGATAATGAATACACCCCTGAAAGCTTAGTGCTTATGCTATGCCAACGCCTTGAAAAATACGCAAGTGTGGCGGCACAAAATACCATAGATACGCCACTGTCTTTAGTCGATTTGTTTTTTAGTAAACGCTATTTCACCTTAATTGAACATGCGCTAAATAATAAAAGTAAACTTTCGGCAAAAGATACATTAGCCCTTTGGAAAGAAGTTGATTTTAGAGAGCGCTTAAGTGCGTTTATTCCAGAGTCTATTGCTGATTTAGATACTCTTTCTGAACTTGCCAGCGAAAAAGTAGCAGCGGGTAAAGACTATTTTACGTTGCTTACACAGGTTTCTCCTGATGTTGACTCTGTTGTACTGCTAGAAAAAGCATTATTAACGCACCTGCGTAAAAAAACAGCCAAGCAAACAATGGCAATGCGTTTTATTGAGCAAGGCGCTACAGGTGCTCTTGCTGATGAAAACAATAAAACAGCTTTTATGTGGGCCGCCGAAAAAGGCTTTGTAAATGTGGTTGAAACGCTACTTGCAAAGCAAGACAAAAAAGCGGTTGATAATTTAGGTAACACAGCACTTCATTACGCTGTATTTGCTAAAAATGAATCGTTAATGGTGCTGCTGATTAAAGCGGGCTATAACTTTAGAGCGCGCAATAAAGAAGGTTTAAGTTGTTACCGTTTGGCGGTTAGTATTAAAGCTAATAACTTGGTTAAATGTTTAGAGCGTGACTTTGGTATTAAAGAGCTTTCGCCGGAAGGACAGTTTGATCGTATTAAAAAAGTACATGTGCTGCACGCTATTGTCACTATATTGCTGCCTTTGCAGTTGTTCTTCTTTTTTGATGAAACACTCTCTATTAAAAGTGAGCTGACGCTGAGTTTAACTATGGCGGCAGTGATTTGTTTTTTCTTTGCGACCACTTTAAAACGCTGTGCGTTATATCCACATATTAAACACCCTTGGGGTTTATTTGTGCTTAGAGGCTTTTCGTTTATTAGCTTGATTGCTCAAATAGGGTTGGCGAGTATTGTGGTGCTAGCTGCCTTAAGTGATTTAGTTTAGTCACTTTTAAACAGCTAATAAAAAACGCGCTTAAAGCAATTTAAGCGCGTTTTTTGTATTTATAACCGTTTATGGTTAAGCCTTATTTACCGTGCTCATTTGCTGCTTTTTCCTCAGCTAATTCTTCTTTAAGCTTACGGATTTTTAAACCTTGTTCTTGTCCGCGATGTCTTGCGTAGTAAGTACAACCAATAAACATTGATGATGCAAATACCAGCTCTAACAACACCCAAATTAATTCATCAGGAGCGGCCCACAACATAGTAAGCCCGTGAATAAAATACAGCATTACAACAAAGTTAGCCCACGCATAAGTGTATGTATTATCTTTAATTATGCCTCTTAGCGGCAGTAGTAACGGAATAATAGGCAAAAATAAAGACACTAAACTCGCATTACCATTTAGAGGTGGCACAAAATACATCCACAGTGGAATAAGAACAAGTAAACCTACATAGCCAAATAGTGCGGCACGCTGAAACTTTACTGTAATCGGCTTTTTAGCTGGGTTGTCAGCTGTATTCATTTAAGTTTTCTCGCAATGTGAGTAAGGCGTTTACCAACGCTTTGGCATATTTTAATTTCGTCTTTGCTTAGCTGTGCACTATTAGCGCTTCCGGCAACGTGTGTTGCACCGTATGGTGTTCCACCTGTTTGTGTTGCAAGTAGTTCGGGTACATCGTACGGCACGCCCAGTAGCATCATACCGTGGTGTAATAGTGGCAGAGATAAGTTAAGTAAGGTTGCTTCATTACCACCATGCATACTGCTTGATGACGAAAACACACACGCTGGCTTATCTATTAACTGACCTTTTAACCATAAGTCGCTGGTGGTTTCCCAAAAGCTTTTAGCTTGAGAGGCCATCATGCCAAATCGGGTTGGTGTACCAAATGCTAAACCATCGCAATTTATTAAATCATCTTTGGTGATCACAATGTCGTGCGCATTTTTAGCCACAAAGGTGCGAAGCAGTGCACTAGCACCTTGTTGCTCTATCGACTCTGCTATTTCGTGAGCCATTGCTTCAACTGAGCCATGGCTTGAGTGATAAAGTACCACTATGGTTGCACTCATTATAAAACGCTTAGTACGTTTTCTGGTGGACGACCAATCGCTGCTTTATTGTTATTCACTACAATAGGGCGTTCAATTAGTTTTGGATTTTGTACCATGGCATCTATTAATGCTGATTCACTGCTTTCATCTTTTAAATTAAGTGCTTTGTAGTCATCTTCTTTTGTGCGCATTAATTCACGTACGGATGAAAAACCAAGTTGGATTACAAGCGTTGAAATTTGCTCGTGTGTAAGAGGCGTTTTTAAATACTCTACAACACTTGGCTCTATTGCTTTACTTTGCAGTAGCGCTAGCGTTTCGCGTGATTTAGAACAACGAGGGTTGTGGTAAATAGTAACAGACATAAAATGATTCCAAAGTGTGAATTGCGTCTATTTTAGGGTAACCGCTTGCAGACTTAAAGTCTTGCAAGCTCTTTTTGTAAAAGTCGATACTGGGTAAGTAGTGCTTTTAAACGTTGTTGCTTTACAAGTTGAGTAGGCTCTACAAAGTTTAGTGCTTTTTGTACTTCGTCTGCGGCTTTTAAATAAGCACCATATTGTGCTAATACATCGGCGTTAGCTTCGTGATAAGAGGCTAATTTATCTTGTTTTTTATACGCGTCTGCAAGGAGTTGTTTGCCTAAGTTATGATCTGGCTTTTCGAGTAAAAAACTCTTTAAAATATTTTCAGCAAGCTCATATTGCTCAGCTTCAAGTGCTGAGTTGGCATAGTTAAGTGTAATTACCTGATTATTAGGGCGATACTGATTTAAATCCGCTAAAAACTTAACGGCTTCATCTGCCTTTTTTTGTGCAATAAGTAAATCGGTATGGGTATCTATATAAAATAGGTTTTTAGGATCGTTTTTTAAAAGCTCGTCTAATATTGGCGCTGCTTCATCAAGCTTTTTTTGATCAAGCAAGCTTATGGCTAAGCCATACTTTAATGCAGTGTTGTTGTAGGTATTTTCGCGCAGTAGCTTTCGAAATAGATCTTCTGCGTTTTCTGGTTTGTTGTCATAGCGCGCAAGCACTCGACTTTTTGCTAAATTAAACTCAAGGCTCGCATTCATAAGGCGCACAGGAAATTGCTCTGCACGCAAACGTACATCAGATACTCGGCTCTCTGGTAATGGGTGAGTTAGCAAAAATGCTGGTGGCTTGTATTTATAGCGAATTTGCGCTGCAAGTTTAGTTAAAAACTCACTCGATGCACGGGGATCAAATCCTGCATTATTAAGTGTTTGCATGCCTATGCGGTCAGCTTCTTGCTCAGCTGAGCGGCTATGCGTCAACTGACTAAAAGCAGATTGTGTTTGGCTGGCAGATATAATGGCAATACCCGCGTCGGGTGCAACAACGGTTGCTAATATACCTGCAATCATACCAGCAATGGTCAGCGCGCTGTTATCTTGTTGCTGCTGTATTCTACGTGCTAAGTGGCGCTGTGTTACGTGAGCAATTTCGTGACCAAGTACCGAAGCAAACTGGCTCTCGTTATCGGCTTGAGCTATTAACCCGGTGTGTACACCTACATGCCCGCCATAAAATGCAAATGCATTTATTTCTGAGTTATTTATCCAAAAAAACGAAAACGGAAAACGTACATCGTTAGCATTAGCAACAAGTTTACGGCCAATAGTCGTGAGGTATTCATCTAGCACAGGGTCGTTTATAACTGGCGATGAACCTCGTATTTGCATCATCATTACTTCGCCAATAGCTTGTTCTTTTTCAAGTGGCAGTGCTTGTAATGCAGATGTCCCTAAATCAGGAAGAGTAAAATTGGTTTGCGCTTTCAAAGGTTCGCTTACTAATAAGCTAAACGTAAGCGCGGCACTGCATAAAGTGATAAATGCTGATTTTAGCTGCATTTTATTCCTTGTTAATTTGTTCGCCAATTGCAATTTTGGCTATGTCTATTTCGTCACTGCTTGCACGGCTGTCTTTTTCGCACAATTGATATAGTTCTTTTATTGTGACTCCATCAAGCTTTACAACGTTCAATTCTCGCTGCAAAAAAGTAATAATTTTATGTACTACTTTATGTGCATGTAAAATAATGGCTTTATCTGCTTTGTCGCCCCGTTCAAAATAAAAGCCAATAAACTTATGTAACTGACTTATTCTGATCAGGTTTTTCATTGAATGTGGATCCCACACTCTAAACTCCATAAAGCGATTATTTTTTATGTATTGGTCAACAATAACATCTTTAGCATAAGGCTGTGCCCATAGCTCAAAGCCTCTGTCGGTAAAAACTTGGTGCAGCGCAATACGTGGCTTATGTTTAGTGTGTATTACACCAAGGCTGTCTTCATGGCCTTCTAATAAATCTAAGTTCCAATTGCGTTTATCTATAAGTTGTTTAACTGCATTATCGAATCCATGATCTAAAATCCCTTCTGATTCGCTTATTGATGAGGCAACAAGGTGATAAAAAGGAGGTAGTTCGCCCCAATTAATTTGCTTTTTAAACCAATTAATCTCTTTGAGTGTTGGATTACTGGGTAGTTGCGCTTTATTATGCGTGCCAGGCATTAACTTATCCTTACTGCTAGTTATGTTATAAGGATAAACTATTGCAGGTATTGTTTTAACAAAAAGTTACAACGGTTTGGGTATATAAGTATATTGACCGTAAATATGCGACTTATTATTCATTTACTATACGGATAAAGTAGTTATGGTAGAGCGCGATTTAAAAGAGTTTAAATGCCCTCAGCAATTTGTGCAGTTTAAACTTGCGCTACGAAGTGCGCAATCTTCAAAACAACGTATCACTTTTAGTCTTAATAAAGGTGAAAGTGCGAACGATATTGAACGTTTTTTGCAAAAAAATGCTTATAGTTACAATTTTGATAAACAACGTGGGTTGTTATTAGTGGAGCCATTACATGTTTGAATACGTAAAAACATGGTACGAAAGGAAGTTCTCGGATCCTCATTCGTCTACCTTATTATTTTTATTATTAGCCTCAGTGGCCTTACTTTACTTTTTTGGCTCGTTAATTGTTCCTGTGCTTGTAGCATTGGTTATTGCTTATTTACTTGATTGGCCGGTTGTTCATTTAGAGCGCGTTGGCTTAAAACGTTTTACTGCAACGATTATTGTAATGTTGATATTTATTAGCATTATGCTCACCCTTATTTTGGTTATTGGCCCAGTGCTTTGGAAGCAAACCAGTAACTTAGTGCAAGAAACCCCGCATATGTTAGAACAAGGGAAGTCTTATTTAATGGCTTTACCTGAACAATACCCAAGTTTAATTAACATAGATCAAGTACAAGCTATTGTTGCAACGGTAGAAGCTAAAATCATTGAATTTGGTCAAACTGTATTGTCGTTTTCACTTACGTCATTAAAAGATGTTGTTGCGTGGCTTATATATTTAGTACTTGTGCCGTTACTGGTGTTTTTTATGCTTAAAGATAAGCTGGAGCTAACGGGAAGTATTGCTAAACTGATCCCGCAGCAACGACGCTTGATTTTGCAAGTGTGGCACGAAATGAATCAACAAATTATGAATTACATTCGCGGTAAAGTGTTTGAAATTTTAATTGTTGGTGGTGTGTCTTTTATTGCATTTACTGTTTTAGATTTACGCTACGCCGTATTACTTGGTGTGCTTGTTGGCTTGTCGGTATTAATTCCATTTATTGGCGCGGCACTCGTCACTATTCCGGTAGCGGCAGTTGCGCTGTTTCAATTTGGATTAGAAACACAGTTTTGGACCATTTTAATTATTTACGGAATTATTCAGGCGCTTGATGGCAACGTACTTGTACCACTGCTGTTTTCTGAGGCGGTTGATTTAAATCCGGTATTTATAATTGTCGCTGTATTATTTTTTGGTGGCTTGTGGGGATTTTGGGGCGTATTTTTTGCCATCCCGTTGGCCTCATTAGTAAAAGCGTTAATAACAGCTTGGTCGTCAACGCATGAAGAGATAAGTAAAGAGGTCAGTGAATAATTAAGTAAACAGACTTTTAGTCTAAAAAAGCATAGTAAACGCACCTCTAGTGCTAATTGATTATTACTCATTACCTGTAAATTTATGTACTATTGGTAATAAGATATATTTTTTAGTAATAAGGTGCGTTTTTTAATGTCTGAGTTTTTATTGCACGATGAGCCAGTAAAACAAGTTTACCTTGATGCAAACGCAACGACCCCTGTGTTGCCTTGTATTGCTGATGTTGTTTCTCATACCATGCAAATATGTTTTGGTAATCCTTCAAGCCCGCACATTACAGGTATTCAAGCCAAGCATTTATTAGAACAAACACGTCAAAAAGCACACACGGTTATTGGCGCAAGTAATGGCGATATTTTATTTACCTCTGGCGCAACAGAAGGCATTCAAACTGCGGTGGTTTCTACGTTAATTGATGCTAAAAAACACCCGATTAAAAACCCCGTATTGTTATATGGCGCTACTGAGCACAAAGCGGTGCCAAATACACTTAAACACTGGAATAGCGTACTTGACGTTAATGCTGAGGTGCTTGCTATTCCGGTTGATAGTAACGGTATTTTAGATTTAAATTTTATAGCTAAACATATAGATAACGCTTTGATGATTTGCACCATGGCCGTTAATAACGAAACCGGTGTATATCAAGATTTACCTGCTATTGAGCAGGTAATTCGTAGCCGTAATAAAAATGTATCGTGGATGGTGGATTGCGTGCAGGCGCTCGGTAAACAAGCGCTCGCGCTGAGTGATACAACAATAGACTACGCACCTTTTTCGGGGCATAAGCTTTATGCACCTAAAGGTATTGGCTTTTTATATATTCGTAGTGGCAGTGCGTACACACCTTTTATAGCGGGTGGCGGTCAAGAAAGTGGAATGCGCTCAGGCACCGAAAATCTACCCGGTATTGCAGGGTTAAATAAGCTATTTAGTATGTTGCTTGATAAATCAGACAACACGTTTAAGTCTGTTAGCGTACTTAATTCTTATCGAAGCCAGTTACAAAGCGCGATAAAAGACACCTTTGGCGATATTACATTCAATCATGATCTTGCTTATAGCGTGCCTACCACACTTAACTTTGCTGTTAACGATTTAACGAGCAAAGAAGTGATTGATTTATTTGACGCTGCGGGCATTCGCGTGAGTGGTGGTTCTGCTTGTAGTACAGGCGCATTAACAAGTTTTGTTTTAGATGCAATGGGTGCAAGTAAGTGGCAAAGCGAAAACGCGATCAGGCTATCGTTTGGACCTGCTGCAACACAACACGATATTGATGATGCTTGTGTGCGTATTCGCGCTCTAAAAGCAATACTACAGGCAAACTGTTTAATCGTATCTGACAGCACCACGCCACAACAAGAAGTATGCGCACTGGGCCTTACTCAATTTAGGCACCAAGGTGCATGTAGTTGGCTTTATGTAAGCGATGATAAATACGCTGTAATTATTGATCCTATTATTGAGCTTATTCCGCGCTTTGAAAAAATAGCTAATACACAAAACTTAACTATATCGGCGGTGCTTAATACTCATCTGCATCAAGAGCGAGAGTCAGCGACTAATTTACTAACCAGCGTTCTTGCATTAAGAGTTGTAAAAGGTGAGGTTGATGCTTTAGGTTGGCCGCTAAATACAGCAAGTATTAACTTGGCAAACGACGTACTTGAAAAAGTAGTTACACCTGGGCACAGCAAAGACAGTGTAAGTTATTTATTAAAAAACAGTAATGGCGAAACGCGTTACTGTTTTTGTGGTGATTTAATACTGCCTGCAGGGCTTGGCAATACATCGCTTATAGGTGGGGATGCAAAAGCAATGGCACGCTCTATTTTAGCAATGAGCGAGCAACTTAATAGCACCAGCATTATTTGCTCAGGGCACGACTACCAACAATGTTTTGCCATGAACTGGGCTGTACAGCAAAACCAAACGCCATTACTTGATGCGTTAGTGAGCGGCAGTATTTCAGTTGATGAATTTGCAATACAAAAACAGCAGTACGACGCTTCAAAACAAGTAGATAACACGCAATTGTGTGGTTATGTAAATGCGTTACCTGAGGTTGATACACAGCAATTAAATTTTGATGACGCTAAAGTAATGTTAAACACCAGCGATACATATTTAATAGATACTCGGGAGCCGTATGAGCATGGAGCAAATAATGTTGCTCAGTTATTTAATACGCTAGATGAAAAAACATTAAATATACCACTTAGCAGAATGGCAAATGCGGTATTTGAAGGGCAATTAAACAAAAATAACAAGTACATTTTATTATGCCGTAGTGGTAACCGCTCAAAAATTGCAGCAACTAATTTAATGCAACTAGGATACAAAACGGTTTATAACCTAAGTGGCGGGTTAGCGCTTAGTAATTAAACAAAGATTGTAATTTATACAAAATCGGCTTTAGGGCCGTTTTTTTTGTTTTTAAGGTTTATTTGCTCGCAAGGTAAACAAGCCCTAGGGCCTGTTGACCTTTCAGGATTAAAATTTGTTCAATCTAGGGGCTATTTAATCGCGGCGTGAGGTTTGTAACCTAGTGGGCTAAGTAAAAACCGAGTAACAAAGAGTAAATTGCCCCTAGGCAGAACCCTTCGGGCAGCGCATGTTTGGCATTTATTCCACGTTATCGCCTATTTATGGGGAATAACCACACTACATAGGCTCTGCCTTGCCTAAATGCCAAACACACTGCTGCAAATTTAACTTCGAAAGATAAACAGGCCCTAATAATTAGTGAATAACTATAAAAAGTAATTATTGTGCTGATAAAAATTCATTAATATTTCATTTTGATTGATTAAGCTATCCCGTTGCCTTTAAAATTGCGGGTAAATTAATTTATAAAATTTTTATGATACCGGTGTCAAAAGCTAAAAATTGCGTTATCATCGGCATCTAAAATTATAAAAACAGCACTTTTTTTGCATTTTTAGTTATACTATCGGCGCTTTATTTTAGTGTAAATAAGCAGTGTTAAGAGTTTTGCTTTTATAAAAAACATTTTTAAATCAATTGATTGAAAAAACTAGAGGATATTTCCATGTCTAACCGAACGCAACTAGCAAGTTGGCAAGCACTAGAACTAAGTGCAGCTAAGATGAAACAAACACATCTGAAAACGTTATTTGCACAAGACGACACGCGCTTTTCTCAGTTTTCGACTCAAGTACCTGGCGTATTATTCGACTATTCTAAGCAACTTATTGATAACGATGTTTTTGCTAACTTAATGTCGCTTGCTAAAGAATGCGATATTGCATCGTGGCGCGATAAAATGTTTAGCGGTGAAAAAATAAATATCACCGAGGATCGCTCAGTACTACATACGGCACTTCGTAATCGTGCTCACACTCCATTAATAGTGGATGGCGAAAACGTAACACAAGCCGTAGACAACGAATTAGCTAAAATTAAAGTGTTTGTAGAAAAAGTTCGTAGCGGTAAATGGTTAGGCTATACCGGTAAAGCGGTAAAAGATGTTGTAAGTATTGGTGTAGGTGGTTCTAACCTTGGCCCACAAATGGCAACCGAGGCATTAAAAGCACTTGCTGATGATACGTTAAATGTTCATTACGTATCTAATGCTGACGGTGTACAGATTTCATCTATATTAAAAGCCATTGACCCTGAAACAACATTATTTGTTATTTCGTCAAAAACATTTACTACGTCAGAAACCATGACAAATGCTAAAACAGCGGTTGACTGGTTTTTACAAACAACAAAAGATGAAAGTACAATTGCAAAGCACTTTGTTGCAGTAAGTACAAATTTAGAAAAAACGGCAGCCTTTGGTATCAGCGACGAAAACGTATTCACTATGTGGGATTGGGTTGGCGGTCGCTTTTCACTTTGGAGTGCGATAGGCTTACCAATTGCTTTATATTTAGGCTACGACGCCTTTGAAGCAATTTTAGAAGGTGCGTTTGAAATAGACGAGCACTTTAAATCTGCGCCGTTTGAGCAAAATATACCATTAATTATGGCATTGCTTAGTGTATGGAATACGAGCTTTTTAGGCTACACAGCGCAAGCTATATTACCGTACGACCAAGCACTGCATATGTTGCCTGCGTATTTACAGCAAGGCGAAATGGAAAGTAACGGTAAACACGTTAACTTTGCAGGCGAAACGGTACCTTATACTACAGTTCCAATTATTTGGGGCATGACGGGTATTAATGGTCAGCACGCGTTTTATCAGTGTTTACACCAAGGTAATGTAATTGTACCTGCAGATTTTATTGCATCAGTTAAACCACAAGTGAATGTTGATAAGCATCACGATATTTTATTATCAAACTTCTTTGCACAAACAGAAGCGATGATGAGTGGTGTAGATGCAGCGCAAGTTACTGCTGATTTAACCGCTAAGGGTAAATCGCAAGCAGAGATTGATGAGTTATTAAATCATAAAATTCATCAAGGCAATCGTCCTACAACGTCTATGCTATTAGATACAGTAGATGCTAAAACAGTGGGCAGTTTAATTGCACTGTATGAGCATAAGATATTTTGCCAAGGCATTATTTTAGAAATATGTTCGTTTGACCAATGGGGTGTAGAACTGGGTAAAGGTTTAGCATCTAAAATTGAGAGTGAACTCACTGATGAAAGCGTTAAACATGCTCATGATAGTTCTACAAACGGCTTAATGGCGTACTACAAACAAAACCGTACGCAGTAAAAAATTCGCTTACGCAAGTAAGTAAACCGAGTACCTTTGAACGGGTAGCGCTGGAGTGCTTAGGGTCTGTATTTTTGTGAGAGGAGATACAGGGCCCCTAAGGCTCATTTAATAAGCGCAATGATAAAAATAATAATAAATCATCGATACAGAACAATTCAGCAGGCTTTTATTTAAATACAGCTATAAAAGCCATCTAATCTAGCAATAAATAGGCATACCCGCGCATTTATAAAGTGTACTGGGTATCACAACGTAGAGAGTAACTATGCTTAATCCTTTTGATATTATAATTTTTGGGGGCGGTGGTGATCTTGCGTTACGCAAATTGCTACCTGCAATGTACAGAGCATATCAAGAAGGTAACTTACCTGAAGGCTCACGTATCCTACCAACAGTACGCGAAGAATCGAAACGTGCTGAATACATAGAAACAGCGCATAAAGCATTACAAGGATTTTTAAGCAAAGGTGAGTTTAACGCTAAAGATTGGAAAGCATTTTCTACTTTTTTAGTGCCAGTGGTAAGTAATGTTACAGAAGCAGACGACAACTGGGATGTGCTAAAAGGCATTTTAGATGAGCACGAAAGCACTAAGTCTCGTGTGTTTTATTTATCGCTTCCGCCTGCTGTTTACGGCACATGTTGTGAAATATTATCGACTAAAGGTTTAATTACACCTACATCACGCGTTGTTGTTGAAAAGCCTATTGGTTATTGCGGTGATTCTGCTGAAGCAATTAATGGAAAAATTGCGGAATTTTTTAATGAAGAGCAAATTTTCCGTATTGACCATTACTTAGGTAAAGAAACAGTACAAAACTTAATGGCGCTACGTTTTTCAAACTCATTGTTTGAAAATATGTGGGATGCTAAATCTATTGATAACATCCAAATTAGCTTATCAGAAACTGTTGGCCTTGAAAGCCGTGCTGGTTTCTACGATAAAGCCGGTGCACTTCGTGACATGGTTCAAAACCATTTATTACAACTACTTTGTTTAGTTGCAATGGAGTCGCCTAATAAGCTTAACGCTAACAGTATTCGTAACGAAAAATTAAAAGTATTAGAAGCACTTCGCCCGCTTGTAGATGGCGATGTTGATGAAAATATTGTTCGTGGTCAATACGTGCCAGGTGACTTAAACGGTAAAATTGTACCGGGTTACTTAGAAGAGCTAAATGAAGGTTCTAGTAAAACAGAAACGTTTGTAGCTATTCGTGCGCATATTGATAACTGGCGCTGGGCGGGGGTTCCATTTTACCTTCGTACGGGTAAACGTATGGCTAAGCGCTGTGCAGAAATTGTGGTTGAATACAAAAAAGTATCTCACAATATCTACGAAGATAACGTGGGTAATATCGAGCCAAATCGTCTTGTTATTCGTTTGCAGCCAGAGGAAACAATTCAACTAACGCTTATGTCTAAGCGTCTTGATAACCTTCAAATGCAACTTGAACCAGTAACAATGAATATTGAGCTTTCACAAGCTTACAGCAATGGCTTCCATTCAGATGCGTACAAGCGTTTAATGCTTGATGCCGCTGCAAATAACCCATCATTATTTATTCACCGTGATGAAGTTCGTCAAGCGTGGAAATGGATTGATCCAATCATTGACCGTTGGCAAGACAAAGGCAAGCCTGCGCTTTACCGTGCTGGTAGCTGGGGTCCTGAGGATGCTGATGAATTATTGGCAGAAAAAAGCCACGTGTGGTTTAACACAGGCGATAAGGTATAAGCATGGCAACACTAGTTGAAAAATTTTTTGACGATAAAGACGCGTTAACAGCTGAGCTTTCTGCAACGCTTGAGCAATCATTACGTGATGGTATTAAAAACGATGGCCGTGCTGTATTAATGGTGTCGGGTGGCTCGTCTCCTGCGCCCGCTTATAAGCATTTATCAACGCTTGATTTAGATTGGCAACATGTTGATGTTGCTATGGTTGATGAACGCTGGGTAGACCCAAGCCATGAAAAAAGTAACGAAGCATTTATTAAAAGTACGTTATTACAAAATTTTGGCAGTGCTGCAAACTTTATAACCATGAAAAACGATGCTGCAACCGCGCAGCAAGGCAGTGAAGTGTGTGAAGCCGCTTACAGTGCTTTAAAAGCGCCATACGATGTAACTATTCTAGGCATGGGCCCAGATGGCCATACAGCGTCGTTGTTCCCAAATGCAGAAGGTTTAGACCACGGTTTAACAACTGAGCAAACAGTATGTGCAATTAATGCGATACAAAGTGATGTGACGGGTAGTATTACTGAGCGAATGACACTTACGTTAAATGCCATTGCGCAATCTAAAGTGGTTAAGCTTTTAATTAGCGGTGAAGAAAAACTCGCTGTTTATAAGCAAGCAAAAGCGGGAGGCGATGTGAATGACATGCCACTACGCGCTGTGCTTAATCACCCAAGTATAAATATTGAAGTATATTGGGCGCCTTAATTTAGGTGCTAATTTAACTTTTAAAGGCCGCTTATATAAGCGGCCTTTTTTATTTGCTCAAATTTAAGCCTAAACACTGCAAAAAAACAGTCCTGAACTGTTAACCAATGTTAATGAATAACTTTGGTTTGTATTAAAATCAACCACGGAGTGTGTTGTTTTTGAACAAAAATTATGAGTTTGAGCTGTATGTTTTTTAGCAACGTTCAGATTTAGTTAAATTTTATTTTTTCATGGTCGTTGTCATAAAAGTTTCCCTTCCTTTTTTAGCTCAAAAGCATTAGCCTAAAGGTATTAACAATGAAACATATAAATTAAAATAAACGGAGCAGTAACATGGCGGAGCAACAAGTACAGCCTTTACACAACGAAAAACATGCCAACACTAAAATTCAAAACGGCATCAATGTAGAATTCATGAAAACTCAACATTTAGTGCCAGTAGTTGCACATGAGTTTGCACGCGTAGCAAACGAGTTTCCAATGTCATTCGTTAAAAACAACGAAAGCGGCACTTTTCAAGCTGTTGCTATGTTTGGCTTAGAGCCAGGCGAAAACCTTTTTGTAGAAGATGGTAAATGGACTGCAGCATTTGCACCTATGGCATCTACTCGTTACCCACTGGGCTTAGTTAAACACCCAGATCAAGATCAATACGGTATCGTAATTGACGAAGCAAGTACGCTTGTTGGTGAAGACGAAGGTAATGCATTATTTGAAAACGGCGAAGAAACAGATTACCTAAAACGTCGTAAAGAAGCGCTTGTATCTTTCATTGAGTTTTCTCAAGTAACTGAAGCGTTCACTAAATTCCTTGCTGATAAAGAGCTACTAATTGCGCAAACGCTTACAGTAGACATTAAAGGCGAGAAAAAAGACATCAACGGTATTTACCTTATCGATGAGAAAAAGCTAAACGAGTTAAGCGATGCTGATTTCTTAGAGCTTCGTAAACGTGGTTACTTAGCACCAATTTATTCTTTCTTAACGTCTACTCATCAAGTAGCACGTTTAGCGCGTTTAAAAGCTAAACAAGCTTAATTATACCAATTGCATTAAATTAGTGATCTATTATAGCGATAAGAAAATGGCTCAATAACAAGGCTAAAATTATGATACATAGTTGTTCTATATAAATAATTTTCAACGTAGTTAGTGAGCTATTTAATACGCTAGAATGACCATGTTTTTAATAAAATTGGTATTACAAACACGTAAAATTTTAAAAAGCGCCTTAAGGCGCTTTTTTTATGCCATTAAACTCACTTTAGTTGAAATTAAGCCCGCAACCATTCACATTAGTTTATAACTTTCCCATAAAAGAGCTCATTATGAAAACACCCTTATTAGCAATTCTTGCGAGCAGCCTTTTTGCTTTAAGTAATAGCGTATTCGCTGCAGAGACTCCTTTTGCCATTGCGATTCATGGTGGGGCAGGGACAATAGAAAAAGCACGATTTACACCCGCCCAAGAAAAGCAGTACCGCGCTAAATTAACAGAGGCTGTAGAGACAGGTTATAAAGTATTGCACCAAGGCGGTGAAAGTTTAGATGCGGTAACTGCGGCAATTACAGTATTAGAGCAATCGCCTTATTTTAATGCAGGGCGTGGAGCGGTATACACTTACGATGGCGGGCATGAGCTTGATGCATCCATAATGGATGGTCGAAACCGTGAAGCAGGCGCCGTTGCGGGTGTAAAGCATATTGAGAGCCCGATTAAATTAGCGCGTTTGGTCATGGATAACTCTGTACACGTAATGCTTAGTGGGCAAGGCGCTGAGGAGTTTGCTAAAGAGCAAGGTGTTGAACTTGTCGAAAATAACTTATTTGATACCGAGCCTCGTTACAAAGCGCTTTTAAAAGCAAAACAAAAATTAGATAAAGCCAAAGCAACCAGTAAAGAGTACCAAGCCGCGCACAAAGCATTGCCTAACTCTTACAAAATGGGCACGGTTGGCGCAGTGGCGCTTGATAAAAACGGTAATTTAGCGGCAGGTACATCCACAGGTGGTATGACGGCAAAACGTTATGGCCGTGTAGGTGACGCGCCGGTAATTGGTGCTGGGACATTTGCTGAAAACGAATCGTGCGCAGTATCAGCAACAGGGCACGGTGAATATTTTATTCGCTATAACGTAGCGAGCGATATATGTGCGCGTGTTAAGTATCAAGGTAAAACCATAGCTGAAGCTGGAGATGAAGTTATAAACGGTGTGCTTAAGCCAATTGGTGGCACTGGTGGCGTTATTATTATTGATACTAAGGGGAATATTAGCTTGCCGTTTAATACCTCTGGCATGTATCGGGCAAGTAAATCGAATACGCAAGCGACCTACGTGGGCATTTTTAACGACGAATAAGCCAAAGTAATTTAATTAACCTCAACTCTGGTTAAGAGATTTACTAACATATTGAACCACAATGATATTTTAATTCATTTATTGCTAGCCAGTTATTTTCAGTGCAGTTAGCGCTGAAAATAACTGCTTGAGATAGATTTATTATTCGCAGTTTAGGTGAATCGCAGCGTTTATATAACAAACAACCCCGTGTTATGCATTTTGTAGGATTAACCCCGGCCGTTTAATTTGATACAATTATGGCTCTTTAACTAATTTTATAAGGTATGCGGGTGGTAAACCTAGGTCAGTTGTTTGGCGAGCTAAAAACGTGCTTGAAAAAAGATCAATTCATTTTCAAAAAACGCTTACATGGCGTAAAAAAAATAACGGATGAAAACAAGCATGCCAACGCGCTTGAAAAAATAGCGGCTGATATAACCCGTAGCCAAGAATTACGTGATAAACGCTTAGCGGGCCTTCCTAAAGTGACTTACCCTGAGCAATTGCCAGTAAGTCAAAAAAAGGAAACAATTAAAGACGCCATTGCAAATAACCAAGTGGTTATTATTGCCGGTGAGACGGGCTCAGGTAAAACAACTCAAATACCTAAAATGTGTTTAGAGCTTGGCCGTGGTGTTGATGGCTTAATAGGCCATACTCAACCACGCCGATTAGCAGCGCGAACGGTGGCTAACCGTATTGCTGAAGAGATGAAGTGCGAACTTGGTCAGCAAGTCGGTTTTAAAATTCGTTTTAGCGATCAGGTTTCTAATAATACGTACGTTAAACTAATGACTGACGGTATTTTACTGGCAGAAATTCAGCAAGATCGTTTTTTAAACCAATACGACACCATAATTATAGATGAAGCGCACGAGCGTAGTTTAAACATCGACTTTATTTTAGGTTACTTAAAAAACCTACTTCCAAAACGTCCCGATCTAAAAATAATAATTACGTCTGCAACCATCGATCCTGAGCGCTTTTCAAAGCATTTTGATGATGCGCCTATTATAGAAGTATCGGGTCGTACTTTCCCTGTTGATGTGCGTTACAACCCAACGGCCGATATTAATAAAGAAGATATGGAAGCCGAGGGCGATCAGCTACAAGGTATTTTTGATGCTGTTGATGAATTGTGCGCGGAAGGTCCTGGCGACATACTGATATTTTTAAACGGTGAGCGTGAAATACGCGATACCGCTGATGCACTTAGCAAGCGTAATTTAAAACACACAGATGTATTGCCACTTTACTCGCGCTTATCTAACGCAGAGCAAAACCGTATATTTGCGCCACATTCTCGTCGTCATATTATTTTATCGACCAACGTAGCCGAAACGTCACTAACTGTGCCGGGTATTCGTTATGTAATAGACCCAGGTACTGCGCGTATAAGCCGCTACAGTTATCGTACAAAAGTTCAGCGCCTGCCAATAGAACCTATATCGCAAGCAAGTGCTAATCAGCGTATGGGTCGTTGTGGACGTGTTGAAGCGGGTATTTGTATTCGCTTGTACTCTGAGGATGATTTTTTATCGCGCCCAGAGTTTACCGACCCTGAAATACTGCGTACTAATCTTGCCTCAGTTATTTTGCAAATGTTGGCACTCGGGCTTGGTGATATGGCGCAATTTCCGTTTGTGCAAGCGCCAGATAGCCGTAATATAAGTGATGGTTTATCGTTATTAGAAGAACTACAAGCAGTAAAACCAGACAAACGTGATAGTAAAACGAGTTTAACCGCTTCAGGTAGAGAACTCAGCCGATTACCGGTAGACCCTCGTTTAGCTAAAATGGTGCTCACAGCTCACAAACTTGGCGCATTGCGTGAAGTGATTGTTATTGTGGCGGCGTTGTCGATTCAAGATCCACGCGAACGCCCGCAAGAAAAACGTGCTGCAGCCAATGAAAAACACGGTCGCTTTGACGACCCAGATTCAGACTTTATCGCTTTTTTGAACTTATGGAATTACTTAGAAGAGCAGCAAAGCGAGCTGACTAACGGCCAGTTTAGAAAGCTGTGTCAAAAAGATTTCCTAGCCTATATGCGTCTGCGTGAGTGGCAAGATATTGTTTATCAAATAAGTACTGTGTGTAACGAAATGGGCATGAAAGCAACCAGCCAAGCGGCTGATGGCGAACTTGTTCATAAAGCGTTATTAAGCGGAATGCTGAGCCATATTGGCTTTAAAGATGAGAAGCAAATATACAAAGGTGCACGTAATAGTCAGTTTCATATTTTTCCGGGTTCAGGTTTATTTAAAAAGAGCCCTAAATGGATTATGTCGGCAGAGCTGGTAGAAACCAGTAAATTATATGCCCGCACAAATGCAAAAATAGACATTAACTGGGTAGAACCATTAGCGCAGCATTTAGTAAAACGTAGCTATACAGAGCCACATTGGGAGAAAAAGCCAGGTGCGGTAATCGCGTTTGAGCAGCAAACTTTGTACGGCCTACTTGTTGTAAATAAACGCCGCTGTGTTTATAGCAATATTGACCCTAAAGTGAGTCGAGAGCTTTTTGTACGCACCGCATTAGTTGAGCAAGAGCTGGGCTTAAATGAGAGCTTTTTAGCGTTTAACCGTGAGCTTATTGAGGATATTCAAGTACTGGAAAATAAGTCTCGTCGTCGTGATATTTTAGTTGATGAGCAAACGTTATTTGAGTTTTACGATAAAAAAATACCCAAAGAAATTAATAACCGCGCTGCATTTTTAAAATGGTATAAAACACAAAAACAACAAAATAAACATTACTTACACATGACCCGTGAAGAGCTAATGCAGCATGGTGCAAGTAATATCACTGAGTTTGACTACCCTGACACATGGCAGCAAGACAATATTATATTACCGCTTGCTTATCATTTTGACCCAGGGCAAGCGGTTGATGGTGTTGCGGTGCAAATACCGGTAGCACTGTTGAATCAAGTACAAGAGATTGGTTTTGACTGGCATATACCTGCATTTAGACATGAGCTAATAAGTGGGCTTATAAAGTCATTGCCTAAATCGCTTCGCCGTAATTTTGTGCCAGCACCAAATTACGCAGATGCAGTACTTGCAGCTATTGAGCCAATGCAAGGTAGCTTAATTGATGCTTTAGCTACGCGTTTATTAAGAATGACAGGTGTGAGAGTTGATGCAGAAGCGTGGGATTTAACCGCGCTTGCACCGCATTTACGATTGCAGTTTGAAGTACGTGATGAACACGATAAGTTACTTGCTCGTGGACTTGATTTAGCCAAACTTAAAGCAGAGCTGCAAGGTGAAGTAACCGAAACACTGTCTAAAGTAGCCGATAAAGGCATTGAAAAATCAGACCTAACACAATGGGACTTTGGTGAGCTGCCAGCTTCATATGTTAAAAAACAAGGTCAATACGAAATAAAAGCATACCCTGCGCTGGTGGATAAAAAATCAGTCGCTGCAGTGGAGCTTTTTGATAGTGAAGCAAAAGCGCAGCAAGCACATCAACAAGGTTTGCGCCGTTTAGTATTGTTAAATGTGCCGTCGCCAATTAAGTACTTACAACAAAACTTACCGAATAAGGCAAAGCTGGGTTTGTACTTTAACCCATTTGGTAAAATAGCTGATTTAATTGATGACTGTATTGCCGCAGGTGTTGATAGCTTATTAGTGAAACACGGCGATATACGCGATGAAAAAGCATTTGAAACAGTAAAAGAGCAAATACGAGGTGAGCTCGGTGATGCCGTTGTATCGATTGCAACGCAAGTTGAGCAAGTATTAAGTATTGCGCACGCACTGCATAAAAAAATGAAAGGGCGCGTTGATTTAACCATGATAACTGCGCATGGCGATATAAAATCACAGCTTGAGTCACTTATATTTAAAGGTTTTGTGAGCGCGCATGGCGCAGATAAAATAACGGATTTAATTCGTTATTTAAAAGCGATTCAAAAACGTTTAGAGAAGCTGCCTGTGGATCCAAATCGTGATAGGTTATGCGTACTAGAGTTGGATAAAGTTGCTCAAGAGTACAAAAAAGTAGTTAATAAAACGCCTAAAGGCTTGCCTATTCCACAAGAAGTAACCGCTATTTTTTGGATGCAACAAGAGCTTAGAGTGTCGTTATTTGCTCAAACGCTTGGAACTCCTTACCCAATTTCGGCTAAGCGAGTACTTAATGCGATAAAAGAGATAGAATAAAACTTGCATTTTCTATTAAGCTTAGTACCTTAATAGGAGGATTTATTTTTGTTTTGAAAAGGAAGTGACATAGTTATGTCCTCATCGATTGAACATAAAACAAAGCGACTTTTAGTGGTAGACGACGAGTATTTTAATTTTGAAATGCTCAAAGCAGCACTCGCGTCGAAATTTGATGTTAGTTATGCAGATTCAGGGCAAAGCTGTCTTGCATCGGCAATTGCGAGTCCGCCAGATATAATTTTGCTTGATGTTTGTATGCCTGGTCTTGATGGTTATGATACATGCCGAATGCTAAAACACACACCTGAAACAAAAAATATTCCTGTTGTTATGGTATCGGGCCTAGAGTCTCCATCTGAAAAACAAGCAGGGTTTGACGCTGGTTGTAACGCATATGTTGTAAAGCCATTTTCAGTGGGTGCTTTGTTGGAAGAAATTAACACGGTTTTTTAGAGGTAACGTATGTTTACTGATGATAAGCGAAATTTTAGACGCATGCAGATCAATACACCTGCAAATTTAACAACGATAGAACCAATAGCGGGTTTAAGTTTTGCCGCAGAGTGCGTGGATTTAAGCGCAACAGGTTTATCAATTCATTTAGATGAATTACTTGAACCTAATACATTACTGACGGTGAACATTGATTCGACTCACCCAAGTATTGCGCCTTTAAATGCAACAGCAAAAGTAATACGTGCCAGCAAAGAAGATGATGGCACGGTAACAGCAGGTCTTGAAATCATTCAGTTTAACTAACTTGAATCCAGTTAAACTCAATAGTAGATATTAAAAAACCTTACAGATTAAGCCTTTTAAGTAAAAGCCTTCAGGGTAGCTGCCAGCAATTGGGTGATCAGCTGCCTGGTTTAATCGCTCCATTATAAGTAGGTCTTTACCTGCATCAAGTGCTGCATCGGCTACTACTTTTTGAAATAAGTTTTGTTCCATTAAACCAGAGCATGAGAACGTTAGTAATGTTCCACCTGGTTTTAGTATTTGCATGGCAATCATATTGATATCTTTATAACCACGACACGCACCGGTTAGCTGCGCTTTATTATCAGCAAACTTTGGTGGGTCCATTACGATGGTATCAAACTGTCTACCTTCGTCGCGGTATTGGCGTAGTAACTTAAATACGTCCTGCTTAACAAAACTTACTTTATTTAAATCTAAGTTATTATGTTCAACATTACGTTTTGCTGTATCTAAAGCGGGTTGAGATACATCTACGTTAGTTACATGCTCACATCCACCACGCAGGGCGTACAACGAAAATGTACCTGTATAACTAAAACAGTTAAGTACCGTTTTACCCTTTGAAAAACGCTCAAGTGCGGCGCGGCTATCGCGTTGGTCTAAATAAAAGCCCGTTTTATGTCCATCAATTATATCGACTTCAATTTTAAAACCGTTTTCCTCAATAAGTACCGGCTGTGTTGGTTCATTACCCCAAAGAGCGCCTTTTATTGGCTCTAAGCCTTCTTTAGTGCGTACTTCTACGTCTGAGCGCTCGTATATGCTAGAGCCTGGGAAAATAGACATCAACGCGCCAACAATCTCGCCTTTATGACGCTCGGCACCCGCACTTAGTAGCTGACACACTAACACGTTATCAAACTTATCGATTGTAACGCCTGGTAAGTAATCAGACTCCGCAGCACATAATCTAAAGCCTGTGAGCCCGCCTTCTTCAATTACTTGGCTACGTGCTTCTAATGAGCGGCGTAAACGGCGTTCAAAAAAGTTTTGATCGATGACTTCTTTTTCGTCAAAGCTCCAAACACGTGCGCGAATTTGTGAGTGAGGGCTGTAAGCAGCAGTTGCTAAAAACTTACCTTCGCTATCGTGAATCGTTACTGTGTCGCCTAATCCAGGTTTACCTTTAATTTTTTTGATGGCTTTTGAAAATAACCAAGGGTGTTTTCTTTTTAATGATTTATCGCGACCAGCTTGTAGGTAAACGGCAGATGACATAAGGCTTCTCAGTAGTAATAAATAAGCGCTGTATTTTAGTCAAGCAAGGAGCAACATACAATGAATGTTTTGCAAGGTGGGCATAAAGCACGGTAAAGTACGGATAATTTATCGATTCATTAGCTTTTGGAACCTAATAGTGCCTGACGCCGTTTTAAGCCCCGATTTAAAAATACTTAATTCACAATGTAGAGAATTTATAACCTCTTTAGTGCATGCCGATGTAGCTCACGATATTACTCATATAGAGCGAGTGGTGCGCGTTGCAATACAGTTATGTAATGCGGAGCAGGCAAACATGTCAGTAGTACTCCCTGCAGCGTGGATGCATGACTGTGTGGCGGTGGCTAAAAATCATCCTGATCGTGCAAAAGCCTCTACTATGGCAGCCGATAAGGCATTGGAATTTTTAAAATCTATTAATTATGACGAGTCACTTTTTGATGAGATTCATCATGCCATTGCCGCTCATAGTTTCAGCGCAAATATAAAAATTAAAACAGTTGAAGCGCAAATAGTACAAGATGCTGACAGAATGGATGCATTGGGCGCTATTGGAGTGAGTCGATGCATGAAAGTAGGCGGATCAATTTCTCGGTTATTGTATAACCCAGAAGACCCTTTTTGTATTGAACGCGAGGCTGATGATAAAACATACACGCTTGATCACTTTTTTATAAAGTTATTACATATTGCCGATAGTATGAATACGCCATCTGCTAAAGCAGAAGCGAATAGACGTACAAGGTATATGCATGACTTTTTAGAGCAATTAAAGTCAGAAATAGGTGAGTAACGTGAATAATACAAGCATACCTAAATTATCTGGGATTGATCATTGCCATTTAAATGTTGATAACTTGATTGATGCCGTTAAGTGGTATGAGCGTGTTTTAGGTTTTAGTGTAGTACCCGAGCTTGCCTTTTGGGATGAGGACGGACGCGGCCCTTTAACACTTGAAGATACTAGTTCAACAACTCGTTTAGCACTTTTTGAAGGTGAGGGGCGTAGTAAAGGGATTGCATTTTTGGCCTCAGGGGATCAATTTATTCAATGGCGTAATCATCTTGAGGGTTTAAATACAAAAGTAGTTTTAGCAGATCATGGTGTAACGTTTTCTATGTACTTTAAAGATGAAAGCGGTAATAGCCATGAAATTACGTCACATGACTATCGTTATATAAAGTCTTACTATCCAAATGTTGAGCTTGGCTCTCACAGCGCTAAAAAGAATTAGCTTTCTTGATTTGAATTTTTTATAGCAAGAATATCGTCTAATTTTTTCACAAATAGTTCGATTAGAGCGGGATCAAAATGAGCTCCTGCTTGCTCTTGCATATGCAAAACTGTTTTCTCTACACTCCATGCCTCTTTATAAGGGCGTTTTGAAGTCAGAGCATCAAAAACGTCAGCAACGGCAACAATTCTACCTTCAATTGATATTTCTTCGCCTTTGATCCCGTTAGGATAGCCTGAACCATCCCATTTTTCGTGGTGTTCAATAGCAAGTTTATGAGCGAGTTGTAATAATGGCGATGAAGAATTTGCTAATATTTGTGCACCAATTATGGCGTGTTTCTTCATATGTTCAAACTCTTCAGAAGTTAACTTTCCTGGCTTGAGTAAGATAGCATCAGGGATACCTATTTTCCCAACATCGTGCATTGGGGCGGCTTGGCGTAAAAGCTCTGCACTTTGCTCATCCATACCTAGCGCTAATGCTAATACTTTGCTGTATTGGCTCATACGCACTATATGTTCGCCAGTGTCAGTATCTTTATATTCAGCAGCACGGCCTAGACGTTGTACTAAATCTACATGTGCTTGTTTTAATTGCTCAGCTTGCACTAGCGATAAGTGAGTTTTAACTCTAGCTCTTACAATAGCAGGGCTTATTGGCTTAGTAATATAATCTACGGCACCAAGTTCAAAACCTTTAAATTCATCATTTTCGTCCCCCAAAGCTGTCACAAAAATA
Source organism: Pseudoalteromonas sp. GutCa3 (assembly GCF_002836155.1). Classification (NCBI taxonomy): domain Bacteria; kingdom Pseudomonadati; phylum Pseudomonadota; class Gammaproteobacteria; order Alteromonadales; family Pseudoalteromonadaceae; genus Pseudoalteromonas; species Pseudoalteromonas sp. GutCa3. The sequence continues at coordinate 65,162 of NZ_PJBK01000081.1, forward strand.
ATGGGGATATGAGACGTTTTAGGATTGTTTTTTACCCGCTGGCAGACTTCAAACCCATTCATATCTGGCATCATTATGTCGAGCAAAATTAGCTTTGGTAGTTCTTTTTCAAGTAGTGCCAATGCGGCATCACCCGATTTAGCAAACGACATACGATATTGATTACCTAACACTTCGCGCATTACTTTTAGATTTGCAGGCTCATCGTCAACAATTAATACTCGTGGCCTATCTGTTGTAAAATCCATTAATTAATACTCATTGTTTGTTAGTTTTTCAAGTAAGGTTTCTAGTATTACGTGTGCTTTATCAAAATCAAATTCATCAAAGGCCTCGGCTATAGCATCAACATCATCTTGACAGTTAGCAGGTGCGCCGCGTTGCAGCTTTGCTAATAGCTCATCATTTAGCTCTGCGTTTTGTGCATCTTGATAAAGCGTCTTACACAGTGACTTAATTTCATCAATTGATAGCGTGTCAGAACTATTATCTTCAGGCTTACTACTTGGCTTATCGCAAGTATTAGATGACAGCAGTTGTGAGATGACAAGTAGCTCGTTTTTTATATCGTCTAAAGTACTAATAACTTTAGCGTCACTTTGTTTTTGCTCTAAATCGGTTAATAACTTCATTAATGTTATTAGGCCTAAGTTACCAGCAACACCTTTAAGTGTGTGAATGGTGCTATCGACATCTTTTATATTTGATAATTTATCACTGAATAATGTTTCGAACCGTTTATTACTGTCACTAATAAATTTAGTAATCTCTGTAAGTTGCTTACATTTAGAACCCCAAAGGGCTAACCCTTTTTCAAAATCTATATGCTGCGCTTTAGGATCGCTTTGCGATATAACCATTTCTTTTGCAATACCAAGACCAAGCACTTGTGCTATTTCTTGGTTTAGCTGATTTATATCGACGGGTTTATTTGCAAAGCCATTCATGCCTGCTTTTTTAGCCGTAAGCTTATCTTGTTGTAATACACTGGCTGTGAGCGCGATAATTGGCGTGTATTTAATTTGTCTTTGATTTTCTATTGCTCTTATTTTTTGTGTTGCCTCTATGCCATCACACAATGGCATATGTATATCCATTAAAATGACATCAAAGTCTTGTTCTTCAAATACTTTAATCGCTTCAAGTCCGTTAGATGCCTTGGTAACTGCATGTTGATCGCGTGACAGGAGTAAAGAAAGTAGTTCTGTATTTTGCTCTATATCGTCAACTACTAACACCCTAAGTGCAGGCAGTTGTGTGTGTAGACCATCAAAATGATCTATTTTAGTTTCGTCACCTAAAGTAAGCGGCAATGAAAAGTAAAAGCAGGTGCCTTTACCTAGCTCACTTACTAAGTTTATTGTTCCGCCCATAAGCTCTACAAGTTGTTTGCTTATGGTAGTACCAAGACCTGTACCACCAAAACGGCGAGTAGTAGTACCATCGGCTTGTTCGAAAGGTTGAAACACTGCTTGAATACGATCTTTTGCAATACCAATACCGGTATCTTGCACTTCAAAAAACAGATGCTGATTTTGTGTTATAGCAACAGTTACGGTAACAGAGCCTTTTTCGGTAAACTTAATAGCATTACCAATTAAATTAGTAAGTACTTGCCTGAGTCGATCTGGGTCACCGTAATAAGTAGCACTTACTGATTCTTTAATATGAAGTTTAAGTTCTAAATCTTTCTTTTTAGCTTCTAACCAAAAAGTAGAAATAATACTGTCTATTACTGGCTTTAAACTAAAGTGTATTGGCTCAATAGTGAGCTTACCGCGCTCTAGTTTTGCGGAATCGAGAATTTCATTTAATAATCTAAGTAATGAACGCGCTGCATTATTTACGGTAACTAAATGCTTTTGTTGTTCTTGATCAAGTGGGGTATCCATTAATAGATCGCTAAAACCTATTATAGAATTCATTGGGGTGCGTATTTCATGGCTCATATTAGCCATAAAAGATTGCTTTGCATAAGCAGCTTCTTCAGCTTTGAATTTAGCTTGCTCTAGTTTTTCTTCATATTCTTTGCGTTCTGTAATATCAACTAAAACACCATCAATCCACTTTGCTTGGCCTTGGGTATCAAAGTCGATGCTGCCTTTATCTAAAAGCCATAAGATTTTACCGCTTCTGTGGCGAATTCTGTATTCGATTGAATACTGACGTTTCTCTTCTACGGCTTTTGTGACGGCATCTACAATAGGTTGCTGGTCTGATTTTAAAACTAGATCGTTAAATTCAATGCAATGTTCAGTAAATTCATTAGGGTTATAACCCGTTAACTCGTTGATGCTCGGGCTGATAAAAAGCATGGTCCAGTTATCATCAAATTTACACCTAAAAGCCACACCTGGCATGTTATCCATTAAAGAGCGATACTTTTGCTCTTTTTCTTCAAGGCTTTTTTGTAAAGCTCGTTGCTCTGATAAGTCTGTTATGAAGCCTACGTATAGAGGATTTTGCCCTGGCTGATTAACTTCTCCAATCCCCAAACGAATCGGGAATAAGTGGCCATTTTTATGCTTTGCAAAAATTTCACGGTTAACACCGATTACTTTACCTAAATCAATATTTTTAGCTTTAGAAAGGTAGCTATCGTGATGCATCGCGATAGCATCATCCATTAGCATTTTAATATTATGATTTTGTACTTCATTTTCGTGCCAGCCAAAAATTTTACTGGCTGATTCGTTAAAGCTCAAAATAATGCCGGTGTGATCAATCGTTACGATTCCATCAATGGCTGTGCCTAAAATTGCGTTTAAGCGAGACTCGTCGGCTGACTTTTCTTCAAGTAACATTTTATATCTGACCATGCCATTAAGTACCGCTACTACGCTTGTAATGGCAATCGTTGCAGTTGCAACCGCGATGGCTACAAAAGTGAGCCCAGCAGAAGCATTTGCGTCGTCATATAAAAGAGGGGATGTTGCAACAAAGCGTGTAGATGCCATGCCCATATAATGCATAGCAGCAACAGCAAAGCCTAATATAATAGCGCTGATGGCTCTATTTTGTAGGTATGATAATTTTGGAAAAAATTTTTCAAGATTAAAGCGGCTATATAACGCTATAAACGAAAGAGCGACGGCAACTAAAATTGAAAGGCCAAAGGTCAGTGGGTCATAGCGCAACATTGGGGAAAGCTCCATTGCAGCCATACCGCTGTAATGCATTGTACCAATACCAGCCCCAAGTAAGATGGAGCAAATGCTGAGCACTCTAAAGTTTCCATCACTATTTACAAGTATTGATACCGCATACTGACATGCTAATAAAGCAGGAAGAAAAGAGAGTAGTGTGATTGTTGGATCGTAGCTTATATTAGTACATAGCGAAAAAGCTAACATACCTATAAAGTGCATACTCCAAATACCAGAAGAAAATACAGTTGCTGCAGTTATATTTGCTAAACGTTGATAACGAGGGAATTTAGTCTCTTTTGCTAAATCAATGAGCTTAGTAGTAAAAAAAGCAGCAAAAATGGCTATTAATACAGACATTGAGACTAGAAGAGGGTCGTAAACCCCATTAAGTATTAGGCTTGGATCTTGGTCTGTAATGAAGAAAGCTGATAGCATAACGGCTCGAAATATAATCTTTATTTTACAAGTTTAATCTAATTTACTAATAAATGAACCGTTATTTCTAATCGCGCTATAAAGTGACGAATTTTAAGCAAATTTATTTATTGTTTTGTTATTGAAGTAAATAAAGTGATTTAACTTTCAATTCAAAGAAAACAGACGGCTCAATCTCTAGCTTATTATAATAAAGCGGATTAGGAGTTAAGTGCGACTTTATGCTTAAGAGTTTAAAATTGATGGTAATATGGATTATATAAACGGATGCAATATTTAGAGTTTAAGTCGTGTTTGAATATCAACTAAAAAAGAGTACTAGACGCAAAACAGTCGCAATAAAAGTGCATAGTCAAAAGGTAACTGTGTATGCGCCACATTTTGTTGCAAAAAAACACATTGATACTTGGTTATTTGACAAACAAGAGTGGGTTGCAGAACAATTAAAAAAACAATCGTCAATTGATGACACTAAGCAGTACCCCTTTGAGTCTAAAAAAATAAGTGTTTTTTCAGAAACTATTTATTTGAAATTGGACTCAGGCCAAGATTCCAAAGTAACCCCGTATGATGACCACTTACTTATTACAATATCTCCTCGAGTTAAAAACACTAATCAAAAGTATCGACAGCTATTAGAGACTTATTTAAAAGAGCAGCTTATTGCTTACATAGAAATGCGTTTAGCGTATTTCTGTACTCAAATGGGTGAAGAGTTGCCAAATGATTTAAAAATAGGTGTTTATAAACGAAAGTGGGGGAGTTGTAATAGCAAGCGAGAACTCACTTTTAATTTACATCTTATAGGTGCTCCTTACCACGCTATAGATTATGTGATTGTTCATGAGCTTGCCCATTTAAAGTATTTAAATCATAGCAAAGCTTTTTGGCAGCGAGTAGAGGCGTTTTTCCCCGATTACAAAACATCATCTAATTGGTTAAAACAAAATGGTATGAGTTTACAGTGGGTGTTTTGATGTTACTGAATATAGGAATATAGGAATATAGGAATATAGGAATATAGGAATATAGGAATATAGGAATATAGGAATATAGGAATATAGGAATATAGGAATATAGGAATATAGGAATAGTAGAGAAGTGGTGGAGGGAGCTGGATTCGAACCAGCGAAGGCTGAGCCGTCAGATTTACAGTCTGATCCCTTTGGCCGCTCGGGAACCCCTCCACACTAATTTTATTGCATTTGGCCCCACTTAACTTAGCGGTAAGAAAAGTGGTGGAGGGAGCTGGATTCGAACCAGCGAAGGCTGAGCCGTCAGATTTACAGTCTGATCCCTTTGGCCGCTCGGGAACCCCTCCAATGCAACGGCGCTGATAATAGCAAATTGCGTATTTAAGTAAAGAAAAAAGCTAAAGAAAATTGAAATAAAGCCGATAAATATCTATCAGTTACCACAATCGGCTAAAGACTATGCAAATAGATGATTTGTTAATCACAGAGAGTCAGTTAAACAGTAGACTCAATAATAGTGTGCATGAAAATCGCCGTGGCGAATTTGCACTATTATTAGCGATGCTGTCACATGACGCACTCGACTTTAGTCAATTTCATTTACCAAAAACTGAAATAGATAATTTAGTTATAGAAGAAGAGGCGTTAAGAAAGCAATTTGGCGCAGGTCCAAAGCAACTTTTAGCCCCTGATGAATATAATATGTTGGTTGGACAATTTAATGCATCATTAATGTCTCAAGAAGGAGCGCGCTGCGGTATGACAAGTATTAAGTTAAGACAATGCTTAAGCCCTGAACCACTTGCGATTAGAAATGATGACAAGCATATTCCACTTAATATAATAGATAACTGTGAGCTTGCCGTCAGAAGAAGAATTAAAAGCGAACAAACCCAACTAGCTAATCCCCCTATAGATGCAGCTGCTTTTTACGACAGCCTTAATAATGATGCATTACACCAACCACTTCAGCTCATTGCGGTGTGATATATGATTGTAATAATCACCAGTTAATATATGCTTTATAACGGGTCTGCTTTATATATTTGCTAATAATTGATTTAATGAAAAAAAAGCATCCAAAAATTAAATGCAATTGCTATAATGGCGTCAAATGGTATGACATGAAATGCCATTATCATTAAACCAAGGTAATTAGGAACGTAATGAAGAAAACATTCACGCTAAATCACGAGAAAATCAAATACCCTCGTATGGTTGATGCTGCAAAGCACGAAGTGAAAAAATATTTGAAAAGAGAGCGTAATAAAACGCTACCTGAAGATGCTGACTATTGGGCATTTGACTGTAAGTTTGGTAACACAGCTGAAGATGCGCAAGTTGTGCACGTTGCTGAATTAAGTAACCAAATTGGCGAAATTGAAAAGCAAGGTTTGACCTCTTTCTATGTAGAGATTTTAGCTCGACCTGCTCAACGTCAACAGTTAGATTTAGATGATGACGAATAACACCTAATTTAATTAAGTGTTCGAAGTTTTAAAATGAGCCCAAGTGGCTCATTTTTTGTTTTTATGCATTAAAGATTCACCATAAATCATTTTTATTAGTAACTAATAAGTATAATTTTAATTTATTAACATTTGCATAACAAAATATAGTGATATAGGGTGTGTTTAATTAAAAAAATAAAACAGTTGTACCATGCCTATAAATTACTCTGACCACCAATTGAAATTAAGCTTAAAGAGCTCTAAGGTACTTGTCGTTGACGATCAGCTATTAAGCTTAATTGTATTAAAAAAAATATTATCAGAGCATTTTAGTGTAACAACAACGAGCTGTGGTGAGGATGCGATTGAAATTTGTAAACATAATCCGCCAGATATAATACTACTCGATATTAATATGGAAGGAATGAGTGGTATTGAAACATGTCTAAAATTAAAAAATATATCTGAAACACAAGATATCCCCGTTATTTTTGTAACCTCTTCTGAAAATCAAGAAGAAGAGTGCTGGGAAGCAGGGGCTGTAGATTTTATAAAGAAACCAACTAACTCGGAAACTTTATATAGAAGAGTGCGCGCCCATATCACGATGAAACTTCAACATGACTTACTCAATCAAAAAGTATTTCTAGATGATTTAACAAAGGTATTCAATCGTCGTTATTTTGATGCGCATTTTTCTAAAATGGAACGAAGCGCCTTACGAGAAAAAGTCGACTATGCACTATTACTCATCGATATAGACTACTTTAAGCAATACAACGATCTTTATGGTCATGTGCAAGGCGATACGGTTTTAAACCTTGTTGCACAAACTATTACTAATAGTTTGCAAAGGCCAACCGATTTTGTTGCGCGTTACGGCGGCGAAGAGTTTGTAGTTGTTCTACCGCATACAAGCACTGAAGGTGCAATTTGTGTTGCTGATAAAATTAAACAAAATGTGGTCGATTTAGGAATATTACACAGATATTCAGAATATGACTTTGTTACTATTAGTATTGGCGGTGCAACCCTACAACCGTATGTAAATAACAAAAACACCTTGCAGATCGCAGATGAAAAAATGTATGAGTCCAAAATGCAAGGTCGTAACCAAGTGTGTTTTTAAGTTTAGCTAGCTAATAAATCACTTTGCCACTTAAAAACACCTTGTAGGTGATAAATATTAAATAAGATTATTTATTACACGCTATGACATTTTTTGTACTTTTTATTGCTACCACATGGGCAGTCATCATTTCTGCCCACTTTAATATCTTCAACAGGATATATAGTGCCATCTAAATAACGCCATTGAGTGTTTTCTTTAATAAACTGCGATTTTTCGTGAAGCTCACAAAATAAGTTTTGATAAAAATATTGGGCTTTAAATTCTACAGTGCCGGTATCGCCATCATGGCTTGACCCAATTACATCAAGATTTATAAATCGACAGCTGTTAGCAAAATCATTGATTTCTTTAACCGGATTTTCAGCTTGTTTTTCTTTTGCGTAGGTTTGATAAACATATTCTGCATTTTTAATAACATAAGCACTGAATCGTGAGCGCATAAGTTGTTCAGGAGAGTCAGCTTGCTTAACAGATAAGTGAAGCGGCTCGCAGCAATCGGCATAATTGTGCCCACTGCTGCAAAAACATAATGTGGTATTGAGTGAAGTCATAATAATAATACAAAGTCTAAAACATTAGTTTAACAAGCTTATTGGGCGAGTGATATCTCTGTTGTTTGAGACTTTTTAGTAAAACAGTATAGTTTTGTATTCGTTTTACTTAAATCGAACGATAGATTCGTAAGTAGTTGGTTATTAACTATATCGGTCCAGGTAATTACCGCTGCAAAGTTTCCGTTATGTAATGCAGAATTTAATACATACTCTAAATTTACTAGGTGCTTCTGTCTAATAACAAGTAATTTACTTGTATCAATAGAGCATGAGTCAAGTAAAGCTTTGCTAGGTACGTGATCTGGAGCAATTAGTAACGTCCATGCATTAGAGCTATTGTATTGGTGTAATACTTTTAAAAGCTCAAAGGTCGCTGAAATTTCATCTTCAATTTGAATCAAATTCACGCAATCGCTTTGCTCATCTTGTTGGTAACTTTTAACTGTTCTTACGGTAATAGGCTGTAACATAATTTCACTCACTGGGTTTTTATACAGTATTCATATACAGTAGTTTATACAGTGCTTTCGTGCAAGCCTTTTATGCTATTTATTTGTACAGTTATTCAGCTTTTGATCATTGTTTTTATTTTTTGAATTTATAATTCTTTATTAATCAGATTGTTATGGAATTATTTTTGAGAAGGTATTCTAAAAATAAATTTTTGAGCAGTGTCTTCATTTTGGGGTTTTATACTGTATAGGATTATCTTTGTAACCATATACAGTATTTTTTACACTGCATACAGTACTTCTGCTATAGCTAGCTTATGTGTTTTCACTCGTGCGAGGGATCATATGAGAAAACTGGAGTTGGTGGATTTGTTCGTACAAACTTGCCGCATAACATTGAGCATCTTTAAATCGCTTAGTTTCGATATGTTTGCGTATATCTGTAACCGCTGCAGTGGCAGGGGCGTACCCTTGGCTACTTGCTAAGCTTAACCAAGCTACAGCATGAAATACACTTTGTGGCACGCCTTCACCTTTCACAAAAAATAAACCTAAATAAAACTGTGCTCTATGGTTTCCCGCCATTGCAGCAAGTCGCATCCATTTTGCAGCCAATGGAGCTTGATTATTTTTTAAATAATATAGGGCTTTATTTAACGTACTTTGCTCATCTTTTTTATTATCAACGGGCACAGAGGTATTTTCGGGTTGAGTAACAAAACCTAAAATATTATCTAGCTGTTGCTCTAAGTCTTGCTCACAAGGTGTTGTTTTAAGCATATTGGTTCATTTATTATTTTAACTACTTTAACAGTTTAGTATATAGCAAGGTAAAATGTCCTGTAAAAGATAATTTTTATGTTAAAATCTCGCCACTTTTTACTATCACAAGTTTATTATGTTCGAAGCCTTATTTAAACTGAGCGAAAATAATTCAACAGTTAAACGCGAATGCGTTGCTGGCCTAACTACCTTTATAACTATGGTATACATTGTATTTGTAAACCCGGCTATGCTCGCAGAGGCTGGGATGGATCAAGGGGCTGCATTTGTAGCGACATGTATAGCAGCTGCGATAGGCTGTTTTATAATGGGTTTATGGGCTAACTATCCATTAGCATTAGCGCCTGGTATGGGACTAAATGCCTTTTTTACGTATGGTGTCGTATTAGGAATGGGTTATACCTGGCAAGCCGCGTTAGGGGCTGTATTTATGTCGGGTTGTATATTTTTGTTTTTAAGCTTATTTAAAGTCAGAGAGTGGATTATTAATGCCATACCTCTGGTGCTCAAGCGAGCAATCGCAACGGGTATAGGTGCTTTTTTAGCATTAATTGCCCTTAAAAATGCAGGCATTATTGTCTCAAGCCCGGCAACATTAGTACAGTTGGGCGACATTACTTCTCCAGGACCGTTATTGGCTATATTAAGCTTTTTTGTAATTGCAGCGCTTTTATACCGCGATTTTAAAAGTGGCGTGCTTATTAGTATCTTATTAGTGACTGGCATTGCTTTAAGTTTGGGGCTTGTTGAATATCACGGTGTTATGGCTATGCCACCATCAATAATGCCTACTTTTATGCAGCTAGATTTTGCAGCCGCTTTTGATATATCAATGATGAGTGTTATTTTTGCTTTCTTGTTTGTCGATCTTTTTGATACTTCGGGTACATTAGTTGCGGTAACTCAAAAAGCAGGTTTAGCTGATGAAAAAGGTAACATGCCTCGTTTAGGGCGCGCATTAAGTGCTGACAGCTCAGCAACAATTGCAGGTGCGATGCTAGGTACTTCTACGACTACATCGTATATAGAATCGGTCGCTGGTGTATCTGTTGGCGGACGTACTGGCTTAACGGCTGTAGTTGTAGGCATTTGCTTTTTACTAATGATGTTTTTTGCACCGCTTGCACAAATGGTACCGGCTTATGCTACGGCAGGTGCTATTTTATATGTCGCTGTTCTGATGCTGCAAAATTTAAAGTTTGTAAACTGGGATGATATGACCGATGCAATTCCTGTTACTGTGGTATTACTAATGACACCATTAACGTTTTCGATTGCGCACGGTATTGCACTTGGTTTTATATCTTATACGGCGGTTAAAGTCTTGTGCGGTAAGCAAGATCAAGTCAGTATTAGTGTTTGGATATTAACAGCCTTGTTTGTTTTCAAGTTTGCATTTTTGTCTTAATAGCTAACAAAAAATACAAAAAAGCCTGCACAAATTTTAATTTGTGCAGGCTTTTTTAATGCTTTTATAAAAGCACTACCATTTCTTTTTAGGAGCAAACAGTATATCTAAGTCGTCTTGCTCTTCTTCTGTTTTCTTTTTAAGTGCGCTTGCATTAGAAGCTCTCAGTTCAACACTAATTGCTTCTAAGTAACCCTCAACTTCTAGCCGTTTTGAAGTTACGTATTCATCAGAGTAGGTGACTGCACTGAGTGTTGCCTGCGCTTTTTCAAAGTACTGTCTTGCAGAGCCAACCATACTGGCTGAACGGGCAGATAGGCCCCGTTTTATTTGGCTTTCAATATTAATACGCAGTTGTAGTTTTTCGAGACGTTTATCTTCAAGAACAAAAACTTGGCTATCAATACGACCTTTGCTGTGTTCAGAGCGTAAAATTGAGCGTAATTTTTTAATACCTTGAATTAGGCCTACAAGTTGTTTGTCATTACTCGGTAGCGTTAAAGCTTCACTGCTATTATCTTGAACTGGATTAGATAAGTGCGTTTTTGCTTCACTTAAGCGGCTTTTAAGTGCTTTAGATGTTTGCGAGTTAGTAACCATTGTATTTAAGGCTTCGTAAATACGGCGCTGTAATGTACGAATTAGATTTTCAGAAAGGGGGATGTTAGCACTATTCATTAGCGCTTCTTCTGTTTCTTCTATTATAGCTTTTTGTTTTGTAAGCTCTTTACGGCGTTCTGCCTCTTGTTTTTCTTTGTGTTGTTGTACAGCACTTACCCAAAGTGCAATCACAATCAATGCAACTATAAGCACTATTATAATAGAAACGATCATGGTGTAATTCTCGGATATATAACCTAATTATTTAATCTTACATTAAATATACGTTAACAGGGTAGCTTTGCGCCGATTAACTTAAAAAATATACCAAAAAATTGATAGGTTGAGCTCTTTATAAACTGCAGTAAGCCTAAGGGCTTATAAATTAAAGCTGAATAATCATCGCTACCTGAAGCATATTTATTATGCTAGCCTTGAGCTCTAATCAGATAATTGCACACCTAAAGACCTAAAGTGCTATTTTACGTAAATAACACTTGGTTTTAAGCGGTATTGCCTTTATAAATAATATGAATAATAACGTTAAAATTTGCAGCCATGAAATTACAACAACTCAGATACATCGTAGAAGTACAAAATCATAAATTAAATGTTTCAGCGACTGCTGAGAGTTTATTTACCTCGCAGCCAGGAATTTCTAAACAAGTACGCATGTTAGAAGATGAGTTGGGTGTGCAAATTTTTGGTCGCAGTGGTAAGCATTTAACGCATGTAACCGGTGCCGGCGAAGATATTATTAATATTTCTCGTGAAATACTCTCTAAAGTAGAAGGTATTAAGGCCGTTGCTAATGAGCATACGCTACCTGATCAAGGTAAGTTAAATATTGCTACAACACATACCCAAGCTCGTTATGCTTTGCCTAACGTAATTCAAGGGTTTATGAAAAAATACCCTGCGGTATCGCTTCACATGCACCAAGGTACTCCACAGCAAATATCGGATGCTGCAGCACGCGGTGATGCCGATTTTGCTATTGCGACAGAAGCACTGCATTTGTATTCAGATTTAGTTATGCTGCCTTGCTACCATTGGAATCGCAGTATTGTTGTCGCTAAAGACCATCCGTTGGCTAAAAAGGCAAATAGTTTAACTGTGGCTGATATTGCTCAATATCCACTTATTACATATGTATTTGGTTTTACGGGCCGCTCAGAGTTAGATAAAGCGTTTAGCGCACACGGGCTTGAACCACACATTGTATTTACCGCAACCGATGCTGATGTTATAAAAACATACGTACGACTGGGTTTAGGAGTTGGTGTTGTTGCCTCAATGGCGATAGATCAAGTGAGCGATACCGATTTAGTGTGTATTGATGCAAGCCACTTATTTGAAGCTAGCACGACCAAAATTGGTTTTAGAAAGGGCAGCTTTTTACGTACTTATATGTATGATTTTATCGAACGTTTTGCACCGCATTTAACTAAAGAGCGCGTGGAGCGAGCAAGCTTATTACGTAACCAAGATGACGTAGATAAGCTATTTGCAGATATAGAGTTACCCGTTAAATAATGTCACTACATTAAACGAATAATAAAAAAGCCGCCTATTTTAAAAATAGGCGGCTTTTTCTTTTTATAGCGAGCTGATTAACATTCGATAATATTAACAGCCAATCCACCGCGAGCGGTTTCTTTATATTTAGTTTTCATATCGTTACCAGTTTCAAGCATGGTTTTAATCACTTTATCAAGTGATACCTTTTGCTCGCCACTGCCACGTATAGCTAAACGTGAAGCGTTAATTGCTTTAATAGCGCCCATTGCATTACGTTCAATACACGGCACCTGTACTAAGCCACCAACAGGGTCGCACGTTAGGCCTAAATTATGTTCCATACCAATTTCTGCTGCGTTTTCTACTTGCACAACATTGCCACCAACAATTTCTGTTAATGCGCCTGCAGCCATAGAGCACGCAACGCCCACTTCACCTTGGCAACCTACTTCGGCACCCGATATAGAGGCATTCTTTTTATATAAAATACCAATAGCAGCAGCGGTTAATAAATAACGCGTGGCTATATCGCGGTCTACTTCTTTCACAAATGTGTGATAGTACATAAGCACAGCTGGTAAAATACCCGCAGCACCATTAGTTGGTGCGGTAACTACACGGCCACCTGCCGCATTTTCTTCGTTTACGGCAAGGGCAAATAAATCAACCCAGTCCATTGCACGAAGCGGGTCGTTACTGACCTCTATATTTAGTTTTAAGTATAAGCTGGGCGCACGGCGCTTTACTTTTAAGCCGCCAGGTAAAATACCTTCGGTGCGCATACCTCGGTCAATACAAGCCATCATTACTTTCCAAATATGGAACAATGTGTCTTTTACTTCGTCTTCAGTGCGCAGTGTTTTTTCGTTTTTCATCATCAAGGTAGAAACACTAAACCCAGACTCTTTACACATCTCTAGTAGTTCTTTTGCGCTACCAAATGGGAAAGGGGCTGGATTTTCTTCTCTAATATCGAGGGCCGCCTGTTTTTCGTTTTCAAACTCTTCGTCGGTAACAATGAAGCCACCGCCAATAGAGTAATATACTTTGCTGTAAACTTTTTCGCCGTTGTTTGAGGCGATAATTTCCATTGCATTAGAATGCTTAGGCAGTGTTTTACGACGATGAAAAACAATAGCACCTTGTTTTGGGAATTTGGCTTTGTGTGTTTTGTTTAGATAAATAACCTGATCTTTTTCAATGGTTGCTAAAATATCGTCGACTAAATCGGCATCAATTGTTTCAGGATCGTAACCGGCTAAACCAAGAATTACGGCTTTACCCGAGCCATGGCCAACACCTGTTTGACCAAGAGAGCCATAAAGCTCTACTTTAATATCGGTAACATTTGCTAATAATTGTTGTTCTTGTAGGTCATTAACAAATAAGCGTGATGCGCGCATTGGGCCAACGGTGTGTGATGACGAAGGGCCAATACCAATACTAAACATATCAAATGCACTGATCATAATGTGTGTGTCTCTACTTTGTTTTATCAGCACGAAGCTGCTCTTTGAACGGTCGAGCATGATAACGTGGAATTGTGATTGTGTAACTACTAATAACGAAGATTTAAACTGGTAAGGCGAGTTGTTTTGTAAAGTTTTTTATAATGCTTGCAGTCGCACCCCAAAGTAAACCATGCGGTGTTTTAAAACCTTGCAAAATAACCGTTTTCCCAAATCGTTGAAAAGGTAAGGGTTGCCAGTTAGCTTCGTTATTTAATTCAGTAACAGAGAGCAAAAAGCTCGCTTGTACTTCATTATAGTCATTTTCCCAGGTGGTGTTTTTTTTGAGTAAACCCACATAGGGGCTAATACTAAAACCCGTTAAGGTTGAATACTCAGGTAAGTGACCTAATACATTAACGTTGCTTTGGGCAATATTTAGCTCTTCTTTTAGTTCGCGAAGTGCTGTGGTGCGAAGGGTAATGTCGCTTACTTCAAACTTGCCTCCGGGCAAACAAATCTCCCCAGGGTGATGGTGTAAATAAGTAGGGCGTTTACACAGTAAAATATGTGCATGGTTATCTATATCAATAATTGGCAGCATAACAGCGCTAGCGCGTTTTTTACGTGTGTCTTTTAACTGATTTGGCGCAGCTGTAGGGCTTAACAGAAACCGCGCCATAATGTGTTCACTATTCAAAGCGACCTACTGTTTTAATAAAGGGAGGATTTTATTTACTTTATCGTAAGTTTCTTGATATTCCAATTCGACTTTAGAATCAGCGACTATTCCGCCACCTGCCCAGCAGTAAATTTGCGCTTTGTGGCACACCAATGTGCGAATAGTGATACTCGTATCCATATTTCCACATGCACTTAAATAACCAATTGAACCACAATAAATGCTGCGGCGATGCGGTTCTAATTCTTCAATTATTTCCATCGCTCTAATTTTTGGCGCACCGGTGATTGAGCCACCCGGAAAAGCCGCTTTTAGCTGATCGACCGCTGTTTTACCTTCATCAAGTTCTGAGGTGACCGTGCTTACTAAATGATGCACTGCCGGAAAGCTTTCAATAGCAAAAAGCGAAGGGACGTGAACGCTGCCAGGTTTTGCTACTTTGCCTAAGTCGTTACGTAGTAAATCAACAATCATTACATTTTCAGCGCGATCTTTAGCTGATGCTGCGAGTATTTTCGCTTGTTGTTGATCCTCTAGTGCATCTGCTTTTCTCGGCAGTGTTCCTTTAATAGGCTTGGTTTCTACAACGTTATTGTTTACAGATATAAAGCGCTCAGGAGAAATTGATAAAATAGCTCCTTGAGGGTGATTTATAAAGCTTGAAAACGGCGCTTTATTTGCCTCACGCAGTTTAATATAAGCTGCCCAAGGGGAGCCTTCAAACTGAGCGTTAAAGCGCTGCGCTAAATTAATTTGGTAACAATCGCCACTTTTTAAATACTCCTCAATTTGGGCAAACTTTGCAGCGTATTCCGTTTCGCTCATATTTGATTGCCAGTCGCTGTTTAGGGCAAAGGACTGCGTATTAACTTGGGAGTTAGCGTGTGTATTTAAGTATTGCTCATAAAGCGCTAATCGATCGGTGTTTGGCTGCGATACATAAAACCAGCTTTGTTGCTGCTTGTCGTAAATAAGGGCATCTAAGTAAAGGCCAATAGCCATTTGGGGAAGATTAATATCTTCGATAGCACGAGTGGGGATGTTTTCAATTGTACGGCCTAGGTCGTAGCCAAAGTAGCCAAGCCAGCCGCCGTTAAAGGGTAAATCGTAATCGGCTTTTGTTTTATCAAGATGCGAAAGCTCATTATTCATAATTTCAAAGCAGTTATCACTACTTTCCATATTATTTAAAAAGCTTTTATTATTTTTTACTTCAAGGGTACTTTGCGGCTCAATGGCAATAATATCAAAACGGCTGTTTATATGATTACTATTTGCAGAATCTAATAGAATTGCATAAGGCAAATGTGAAAAATGCGCAAAAACGTCAATGCAGTTTTGTGTTATGCCTAATTTAATACAATTTTTTTTATTGTTTAGCATTTACTGCCCCTTTAAGAACTGGCTCGAAACGGGCTGGGAGGGTATCATAAGTCAAATTTTTTGGCAGCACTAAGCTGTAAAAAACAGTGCAAACCACCGTCACCGGTTTGATTTAGATTACGCGACAACGCGTAACGGTAACTTAAGGAACCACTATGAGTACAATTTGTCAGCAAGACTTTATTGATAGCATTGAAGATGCATTGCAATATATTTCGTTCTATCACCCACTTGATTTTGTTCAAGCTCTCGAAAAAGCTTACAACAAAGAACAAAGTAAAGCGGCTAAAGACGCCATTGCACAAATTTTAATTAACTCACGCATGTCGGCTGAAGGCAAGCGTCCACTTTGCCAAGATACCGGTATTATTACCTGTTTTGTTAAAGTAGGTATGGATGTTAAGTGGGATAAAACAGATTTAACCGTTCAACAAATGGTTGATGAAGGTACTCGTCGTGCATATTTGAATCCAGATAACCCTTTACGTGCATCTATTGTTGCAGACCCTGCTGGCACGCGTAAAAACACGAAAGATAATACGCCTTCGGTTGTGCATATTGATTTAGTGGCTGGTGGTAAAGTAGAAGTAATGGTTGCGGCTAAAGGCGGCGGCTCTGAAAACAAAAGTAAAATGGTTATGTTAAACCCGTCAGATGATGTTGCTGAATGGGTAGAAAAAACACTACCAACAATGGGTGCTGGTTGGTGTCCGCCAGGCATGCTAGGTATAGGTATTGGTGGTACGGCTGAAAAAGCGGCAGTAATGGCTAAAGAGTCGTTAATGGATCCGGTTGATATCCATGAACTAATGGAACGCGGCGCAGAAACGACTGAAGAAAAACTGCGTTTAGAAATTTTTGACCGTGCTAATAAATTAGGTATTGGCGCACAAGGCTTAGGCGGTTTAACAACGGTTGTTGATGTTAAAATTAAAACAGCACCAACGCATGCAGCTTCAAAACCTGTAGTAATGATCCCTAACTGTGCGGCAACTCGCCATGTACATTTTACACTTGACGGTTCTGGCCCTGCTAATTTAAAAGCACCTAAGCTAGAAGATTGGCCACAAGTAACATTTGAAGTGGGCGAAGGCACACGTCGTGTTGACTTAAATACACTGACTAAAAAAGATGTTCAAGAATGGAAAATGGGTGAAACTGTTTTACTTTCGGGCACTATTTTAACAGGTCGTGATGCAGCGCATAAACGTCTGCAAGATATGATCAATTCAGGTGAAGGTTTACCTGAGGGCGTAGACTTTGATAATAAATTTATTTATTACGTAGGCCCAGTGGATGCGGTACGCGATGAAGCAGTAGGTCCTGCTGGCCCTACAACAGCCACTCGCATGGATAAATTTACCGATATGATGCTAGAAAAAACAGGCATTGTAGGCATGATTGGTAAAGCTGAACGTGGCCCTGCAACGGTTGAGTCTATTAAAGAGCATAAATCTGTTTATTTAATAGCTGTAGGCGGCGCAGCTTACTTAGTATCTAAAGCGATTAAAAAAGCACGCGTAGTTGCTTTTGAAGATTTAGGTATGGAAGCTATTTACGAATTTGAAGTTGAAGATATGCCAGTGACCGTTGCAGTAGACAGTGAAGGCGCCAATGCGCATACACAAGGCCCTGCTATCTGGAAAGCTAAAATTGAAGAGCTTGATAGCAAGCTAAAATAACGTACGTTTTGTATTTTTAAAAAGCGAGCCTAGTGCTCGCTTTTTTGTTTTTTTAAATAGAGTTATTAGTAAGTTTACAGCTCTGACCAGTTTGCGAAAAAGCTTACTTTTTACTGGAAACCTATAGGCAGCGGTACGTAGCGGCCAGGTAGCACTTGTATATTAAACTTTACATGCAACAATTGTATTACGTTCACGTAAACGTAAGTCGGTGTGGTTCTTATATTTATAGTATTTAAAACTTACAAATGACGGTTTTGTGAATTTTTTATCTATATAAAGGTTTTAATTGGGTTATTTAATTTAAGCTTAATGTTTTCATTGGTTTTATCATCTGTGAGTATAGCGAACACGTATATGAAGTGATAAAGTCTCGACAATTTCCAGCGCGCATACCCTCTCACGGGTTAACTATTTCGGAGTATTTTAAGTGGCTGTGTTTAATCGAGTTGAATTTGATAACCATGAACAAGTGGTTTTTTGTTCTGATGAAGAGTCGGGTTTAAAAGCAATTATTGCTGTACATAATACTAACCTAGGTCCTGCAGTTGGCGGATGTAGAATGTGGGATTATGCAAACGACGAAGATGCTGTTTATGACGTGCTACGTTTATCAAAGGGCATGACTTATAAAAATGCAGTTGCGCGCTTACCGTTTGGTGGCGGTAAATCTGTAATTATAGGTAATGCGAAAGAAATTAAATCTGAGCAATTATTTCGTGCATTTGGCCGTCAGTTAGAGCGATTAAATGGCAGCTATTACTCAGCAGAAGATGTAAACATCACATGTGCTGATGTAGCTATCATGAATAAAGAAACTAATTACGTACTGGGTCTTGAAGGTAAAAGCGGTAACCCATCGCCATTTACAGCATACGGTACTTTTTTAGGAATTAAAGCAGCGCTACAGCATCAACGTGGCCATCAAAATTTTGCAGGTGTGAAAGTGGCTGTTCAAGGTCTAGGTGCTGTTGCTTATGGTTTATGTAAACATTTACATGATGCGGGCGCTGAGTTGTTTGTAACTGATATTAACCAAGCCGCCATTGATCGTGTAGTAAGTGATTTTGGCGCAACTGCGGTTGGCATTGATGACATTTACGACTTAGATGTTGATGTTTATGCACCTTGTGCATTAGGTGCAACCGTTAACGATTTAACGATACCGCGTTTAAAAGCGACTATTATTGCAGGCTGTGCTAATAATCAGCTGGCAGAATCTCGCCACGGTGAAGTTATTCGTGAAAAAGGCATTTTATATGCACCAGATTACGTAATTAACGCCGGTGGTATTATTAATGTTTATTACGAAACAGCGCCAGAAGGTTACAGTGCAGCAGCGTCTAATAAGCATGTTGAAGGTATTTTTAATACGTTAACTGAAATTTTTGCTCGCAGCGAAAAAGAGCAAAAATCAACGCATTTAATTGCTGACGAATTAGCGCAAGAGATCATTAAAAACGGTCTGTAATTTAAGTTCTAATTTACATAAAGGTGTGCAATTGCACACCTTTTGTTTATCTGTAAGTTAAGGGGTGTTGATCTTTGCGGATTTAACCTTGAAAGATTAACAGACCCTAATGCAATTATTATTGAACAGCGGTACACTTTATTTTTAATTTTGTGCGGCAAATTATGACTCCCTCAACTTCTCTCATGCAGCCTATCGATTTAGATAATTGGCCTAGAAAGCAACACTTTGAATTATTTAAACACTTTTCTCAGCCTTATTTTAATGTGTGTGTGCGTTTAGATGCTCAAGCACTTTACGACTATTGCAAAACCAATCAATTTTCTTTTTTTCAAGCGTATGTATATTGCACCTTAAAAGCGTGCCATGAGTACGATTCAATAATGCTACGTATAATAGATAATCAACCATGGTTACTTAATAGTGTTCGCGCAAGTGTGGTTGAGCTGTCTGAAAACGATACATTTGTTTTTAGTTATTTTAATAGCGCAAGCGATTTTAAAGAGTTTGCAAATCATGCAAGTGACGTAAGCAAAAAAGCGAAACAACAGCCGTTATTTTCTGATGCATTTGCTCAAACAGAAGGGCAGGCCGACTTAATTCATATATCTGTTTTGCCGTGGCTGAATTTTAGTGCGTTTTCGCATGCATTTAGTGAAGGGCAGAGTTTAGGCATTCCTAAATTTGTATTTGGTCAGTTTGATAAACACACAGGTACAATGCCTTTAGCTATCGATGTACACCACTCATTAATGGATGGTTTGCACGTAGCGAAATTTATAAACACATTGCAGGGTACATTTGACTCCTTTTGCAAAGGTTAACTTAAACACGTCATTTAACGGCAGTGCAAAGCAGTAAACAATTTATAAGTAATCTATAAGTAATCTATAAGTAATCTATAAGTAATCTATAAGCAATGCGATGTGAATTACTTTTTATTCAAATACATAACCTTATATGCTTGAAAAGCACGTGTGCTGGACATATTTATATACCATACCTTAGCTCAGGAAATCCCCATGATAAATGGACTGTTAATTGTTGTTTTAATTCTTTTTGTGGTGATTTTCTGGCGTTGGCCATCAATTCAAAACCGATTATGGCGCAGTAAATATAAAGACTTTGCTTTAAATTCGCAGCAAAAAGATATTTTACTGCGTTGCATGCCCATCTATAAAAAAATGACCGATGCCGACAGAGAAAAGTTAGAGCGACATATTACGTGGTTTTTAAATGAAAAACGCTTTGTCGGTTGTGATGGCTTAAAGCTAACGTCTGCAATGAAGTTAATTGTTGCCGCCGATGCGTGTGTATTAGTGCTTAATAAACCGTGGCCGTTATATAGAAATGTAAAAGAAATTTTATTATACCCCAGTGCTTATTACGCCCCACAATCAACTCGCGATAGTGCAGGACTTGTGAGTTACCACAATACGGTAAGACTAGGCGAGTCATGGCCTGGCGGCACGCTTGTACTCAGTTGGCATGATGTGCTTGAGGGTAACCGCTTGCCAAGTGATGGACATAATTTAGTTTTTCATGAGTTTGCGCATCAACTCGATCAAGAAACAGGTAAAACAACGGGCACACCCATTTTAAAAAGCTCAGCAGATTACAAAGAGTGGGGCCGAGTATTTAGCCGTGCTTTCACCCAGTTAAAAAGTCACGTTGCTTATAGCATGCCGCATGTTATTCACAGCTATGGTGCGACTAACGAAGCTGAGTTTTTTGCTGTACTCACCGAAACCTTCCTCGAAAAACCCGCAGAGCTTCGCCGATACGATCCTGAAATTTACAGTATGTTAGTTAATTACTATCAATTTGACCCTATTGTTTGGCATTAAACCTACATAAACCGCGCTTTATCATATAACGCTGGCAAGTTGCGTTTGTTTTTGTTGCAATCATGTGAAATAGTTTTTACTGCAACAATAACAAGCGAGAAACGCATGAAAAAAATGCTTCATACAGTATTAGCATTGTCGGTGTCATTAGCGATAGGGCAGGTAAATGCCGCCGAAAAAGACGAACAAAAATGGCAAGTAGATTCACCTAAGGGGCAATTTGTTGACGCTGCAATTAGCGTTGAGCAAGGCACATGGATGAATATAGATGTTAGCCCTGATGGTAAAACCGTGGTGTTTGACTTACTTGGCGATATTTACACTATGCCAATGAGTGGTGGTACAGCTACAAAGCTCACCTCTGATATTGCATGGCAAATGCAACCTCGTTTTAGTCCTAGCGGCAAAAGTATTGCGTTTACCTCCGATCAAGGTGGTGGCGATAACATTTGGATAATGGACTTAAATGGCGAAAACCAACACGCTGTTACCGATGAAACCTTTAGATTACTAAATAGCCCTGCATGGAGTCCTGATGGCGACTACTTAGTTGCGCGTAAACACTTTACAGCTAGCCGCTCATTGGGAGCAGGTGAAGTGTGGTTGTATCACAAAGCGGGTGGCAAGGGCGTACAGCTTACAAAACGCGAGAACGATCAAAAAGATTTAGGTGAGCCAATGTTTTCACCTGATGGTCGTTATGTATACTTTTCGCATGATGCAACACCCGGTAAAACCTTTCATTATTCAAAGGATTCTGTAGCGGGCATTTATAAAATTAAGCGCTACGACCGTGAAACGGGTGAAATTGAAACCATAATCGATACGATGGGCGGTGCTATTAGGCCTACACCGTCAACTGATGGAAAAAAACTGGCGTATATAAAGCGTGATGATTTTCAAACTAGTCTTTATTTATATGACTTAACCAGCGGTGAGCACACTAAGCTTTACGATAAGCTTGAGCGAGATATGCAAGAAACATGGGCTATTCATGGTGTATACCCAACCATTGCATGGACACCAGATAACGAAGAACTGGTGTTTTGGGCTGGTGGCACAATTCACAAGCTAGATGTTGCAGACAAATCTGTAAAAACCATTCCTTTTAAAGTGCAAACAAGTAAAAAAATTCAAAAAGCGGTGCGCTTTACACAAAACTTAGATACTGATGAGTTTGATGTAAAAATGCTGCGTAATGTGCAAGTAAGCCCAGATGGCGAAACGGCAATTTTTGAAGCGCTTGGACATATTTATAAACGTGATTTAGAGTCGGGTAAAATTAAGCGTTTAACAAAGCAAACTGATCATTACGAATTATTTCCACAGTACTCTCGCGATGGTAAAAAAATAGTTTACACCACATGGGATGATAACAAACAAGGGTCAGTGAGAGTTGTGTCTGCGCGCAGTGGTCGTGGTGATACAGTTACTAAAGAGCCTGGCAAGTACGTAGAGCCAACGTTTAGCCCAGATGGTAAAACGGTTGTTTATCGAAAAGCCACTGGCGGCAGTATTTTAAACCCTAAGTGGTCACTTAATCCGGGGGTTTATAGCGTAAGCGAAAAAGGCGGTAAAAGTGAGCTTATTTCAAAAAGTGGTTATCAACCACAATTTGGAGATGCAAACGATCGCGTTTTTATAATGAGTCCTTGGCCAAAACCAACGCTTAGCGTAGTTGAGCTTGAAAGTAAAAAAGTTCGCAAACTGTACGAGTCAGAACATGCGACAGAATTTAGAGTATCACCAGATGGGCAATACCTCGCTTTTGCTGAGCGATTTAAAGTATTTGTAACGCCGTTTGTTCAAAGTGGTAAAACAATTAATATTGGGCCTAAAGACAGTCAATTTCCAATAGAGCAGTTATCGGTACGTGCTGGTGAAAACATTAGCTGGAGTGCTAAGAGCAACAAACTTTATTGGACATTAGGGCCTGAGCTTTATCATGCAAGCCTTGAGGGGATGTTTGCCATTAACAAAGCCGAAGATGCCGACTTTAAAGTGAAAAGTGGCGATAATATCGGTTTCAGTAAAAAAATGGCAGAGCCTAAAGGCATGATTGCGCTCACTGGTGCAAAAATTATTACTATGGACGGCGAAAAGGTTATTGAAAATGGTGTTATTATCACCGATGGCAAGCATATCAAAGCAATTGGTACAGCCAGCGAGATAAGCATCCCTAAAGGTGCTGAGGTTATTGATGTAACAGGCAAAACAATTATGCCTGGTATTGTTGATGCTCATGCACATGGCTCGCAAGCAAGCGGTGAAATTATACCTGAGCAAAACTGGAAAAACTTTGCAGGTTTAGCGCTGGGTGTAACTACAATTCACGATCCATCAAACGATACCTCTGAAATATTTACCGCAAGCGAAATGCAAAAGGCAGGCATGATTGTTGGCCCGCGTATTTTCTCAACGGGTACTATTTTATATGGCGCAAATATGCCAGGTTATACGTCGCATATTGACTCGTTAGACGATGCTAAATTTCATTTAGAGCGCCTTAAAAAAGTAGGGGCGTTTAGTGTTAAATCGTATAACCAGCCACGCCGAGAGCAGCGCCAACAAGTTATTGAAGCAGGTCGTGAACTTGAAATGATGGTAGTACCAGAAGGCGGCTCATTATTACAACATAACTTAAGTATGATTGTAGATGGACACACAGGTATTGAGCATTCAATCCCTGTAGAGCACATATACGACGATATAAAGCAGTTATGGTCGCAAAGTGATGTTGGCTATACACCTACGCTTGTAGTGGCTTATGGTGGTATTTGGGGTGAAAATTACTGGTACGATAAAACTGATGTATGGAATCATCCGCGTTTAAGTAAATTTGTGCCTAAAAACCAATTATTACCGCGTTCTATGCGCCGCATTAAAGCGCCCGATCATCACTATAATCACTTTAATAACGCACGAGTTGCTGCTGAACTGCAAGACTTAGGTGTTTTGGTTAACTTAGGTGCACACGGTCAGCGTGAAGGATTAGGTGCACACTGGGAAATGTGGATGTTTGCACAAGGCGGTATGACATCACTTGAAGCTATACGTGCATCAACACTCGATCCGGCTAAGTATTTAGGGCTTGATAAAAACGTAGGATCACTTGAAGTTGGCAAGCTTGCTGATTTAATGGTTATTGATGGCGATCCACTTAAAAACATTCGAGATTCGGATAAAGTAGATTACACCATGATCAATGGTCGCTTATTCAATGCCGAAACAATGAATGAAGTAGGTAAAAAAGAACGCGAACCACTTTACTTCGAAAAGTTATAATTTATTTTGATCTTTTGAAAGCGGCTACATAGCCGCTTTTTTTAGTCTTACTCAACTTATAAGGCTCTATTTTTTTGATTAAATGGTGCAATTAAGGTTGGAAGACGATAATTAATATAATTTTTAGATATTTTTTAGCAAATCGCGCACATAAAAAAACCGCTTAAACGCGGTTTCTTTTAAAAATCATAAATGTTGATTAAACAACACCGCGCGGTAAGCGACAGTCATGATCTTTACGAGCTAAAATTACAATCCAAAGTTCTTCCGCTGTGTAACCTTCTTCGTTTTCGGTAACGACAGTGAATGGCGCTTTTTTCTGTGCTTTAACAGGCGCAGCTGCTTTTGGTTTTTTCGTTTTAGTTGTTTTACCAGAGTTTAACTTTTTAGTAAGCTCTGCTACGTCAGCTAGGCGTAAATTTTTACCGCCATCAATGCTGTACCAACCAGGTTTAGTTGTGATTTCAGGTTTTTTACCATTGGCAGTTTCGTACGCTGCTTCAAAGGCAGATAACACTTCTGTTTTGTCTAGTTTGCTCATCAGAGACCCTATACGTTGTGAACACAGATAAAGAAGAGGTATTTATACCTATTTTAAAACAGTTTTTCAATTTTTTGCGATTTTCCTTCCATTTTAGGGCTATAAACGCCAAAATTTGCACAAAATTCAGTGCTAAGTAAGGTAAGTTATATGCAACGTAGAGAATTTAACCAACTCCTAAATGACATTTTAAAACCTCAATTAATTAAAGATTTTTGCCCAAATGGCTTACAAGTTGAAGGTAAAAACGAAATTAAAAAAATTGTGACGGGTGTAACCGCAAGTCAAGCATTAATAGATGCTGCCATTGAGCAACAAGCAGATGCTATTTTAGTTCACCATGGATTTTTTTGGAAAGGGGAATCCCAACCAATAACGGGAATGAAAAAGCGTCGTATAGGTGCGTTATTAGCACACGATATTAATTTATTTGGCTATCACTTACCACTCGATATTCATCCAGCAGTTGGCAATAACGCGCAACTTGCAAAGTTATTGGATATTGAAATTGAAACAGGGCTAGAGCCAACTTCAAATAGCGTAGCAATGAAAGGGCGTTTAAAAACACCATTAAGTGGTGAAGATTTTGCAGATAAAATTGCAAAAGTGCTAAATCGAACCCCACTCACAAGTTTAGTACGTTCAACAAAAATTGAAACCATTGCACTGTGCACCGGTGGTGGGCAAGGGTATATTGATTTAGCTGCAGAGCAAGGCATTGATGCTTATTTAACGGGTGAGGCATCGGAGCAAACAATTCATAGTTCTCGTGAGCAAAACATTGATTTTTTTGCTGCAGGGCATCATGCAACAGAGCGCTATGGTGTAAAAGCTCTGGGTGAGTTACTTGCTCAAGAGCATGGTTTTGATGTGACATTTATAGATATAGATAACCCAGTTTAACTAGGCTATCTATTAGTTAACCTGAACGCTACTTGAGATAGAT
>NZ_PJBK01000082.1:0-33486 GCF_002836155.1 Pseudoalteromonas sp. GutCa3
TTTGTTCACAAAGAGGTTTAGAAGGCGCTGCGCTTTAGAGAAGTAAAAATACATAATTACTATTGTTTTATGTCTTCTCATTTACTCCTATTTTACTTCTCTTTGTGCAATAAGTTTTTAAGTAATTTGTTCACAAAGAGGTTTAGAGGGCGCTGCGCTTTAGAGAAGTAAAAATACATAATTACTATTGTTTTATGTCTTCTCATTTACTTCTATTTTACTTCTCTTTGTGCAATAAGTTTTTAAGTGATTTATTCACAAAGAGGCTAAAAAGAAGCTCACGCTTCTCACGTGAGCAAGCTCGTTTACAATATATATTAAAGCGTTACCAATTTTGCATTTCGACTATGCGTGATTGTGTGCGTGCATATTCAAAGCTCAACTTTTTACCTTTATATAAATGTTCAATGTCAGTTTGCGCATTTATCACTAGCAATTTATGGCAATCGTAAAACTCATCTACTAAGGCAATAAAGCGCCGTGCTTCGTCGTCAAAGGTATGCTCATCAAGTGTTTGTTTTTCGCGTTGGTAGCTATCTTCTATACCGTGAACAATAACTTTACCCGTTGCTTTAACACCCATTTGCGGCACGTTCGATACATATAACACATCAAATTTGGTTGCCAAAAACATATAATCGTTAGCACTGCGTGGGCCTGAGCATAGCGCCATAAAATCAATCATCAAGGCGTTATCTGCTCTTAATAAATAAGGTAAATTGCGCCCATGCACACTAACTGTATTGCTGCATGTTACAGCCGGATACGAAGCTAAAAACTTACTTTCAAAATCGTGATTTGATAAATTAATAAAATAGTGACGACTGTTTTTACCATATCTAAAACGGTGATCGTCCTCCCCTGCCACGTTAATTATATGGCAATGGTTATTAATTAAATCGATAGTAGGTAAAAATCGCGCCCGTTGCAGGCCGTTGTAATAAAGCTGCTCTGGCTTTGCGTTCGATGTGGCCACCAGCACAACACCTTGTTCAAACAACGCATTGAACAATCTGGCCATAATCATGGCATCGCCAATGTCGCTCACAAAAAACTCGTCAAAACACAGTACTCGAATATTTTTAGCCCACTGTTTTGCAATTAGAATAAGTGGATTTTTTTGACCTTGTAGCTGCGAAAGTTGGGTATGCACTTGTGCTATAAAATGATGAAAATGCAGTCGCTGCTTTTGCTCAATAGGTAGGTTTTTATAAAATAAATCCATTAACATGGATTTACCGCGTCCTACGGGTCCATATAAATAAATGCCTTTTATTAAGGGCGCTTTTTGCCACCACGATGTGTGAGCTTGAAGTTGCTCGCTTAGCGTATTTAAAGCTTCCACTGCATTTTGCTGCGCAGCATCAAAACACAGTTCACCCGTGTCTATTTTTGCTTGGTAAAGGCTTAAAATTTGTGTGCTGTGCACTGTCATGGTATTTCACTATCGGCTATAATCGCGCCTATTGTAGCCGACTAAAAATGTGAACCAAAATGAAATTCCCTTGCCGCTTAGATAAATTTATTAGCCACTTAGCTGAAATACCGCGTACCCAAGCTCGCGCGAGTATTAAGCGAAAAGAAGTAAGCGTTAATGGCGAAGCAATCACATCACATAATTTTCAGCTAGCTCAGCAAGATGAAGTACTGTACCAAGGTACACCTTTGGTATTTTTAGGTAAGCGCTATTACATGCTAAATAAACCTGTTGGCTATGTATGTGCTAACAGTGACGAGCTACATAAAACTGTTTTTGACTTACTTGATGAGCCAAATATGAGCGACTTTCACGTAGCAGGTCGTCTTGATATAGACACCACAGGGTTAGTTATTATTACTAATGATGGCGATTGGTCACATAAAATTACGTCTCCTAAAAGCAATAAATTTAAAACCTACCTAGTCGAAACCCAAGAGCCCATTACCGATGAAGCACTTGAGCAATTACGAACAGGCGTCATGCTGCATAACGAAAAAGATTTAACCCGCCCAGCTATAGCAGAGAGACTTGCTAATTACGGCCTGCGTTTATCAATAAGTGAAGGAAAGTATCATCAAGTTAAGCGTATGCTTTACGCGGTAGATAACAAAGTAGTTGAGCTGCATCGCGAGCAGATTGCGGGAATTATCCTAGATGAAAACTTGGCCAGTGGTGAATATCGATTATTAACAGCGCAAGAAATTAAGCTATAAAAGTGCTTTAAAGGAGCTAAGGCTTGGATATACTAGGGCGTGTTGAACTTTGTGGATTGAAATTTGTTCAATCTAGGGGCGATTTAATCGCGGCGCGAGGTTTGTAACCTAGTGGGCTAAGTAAAAATCGAGCAACAAAGAGTTAATCGCCCCTAGAAAGAACCCAAAGGGCAGAGCATGTTTGGCATTTATGCTGCGTTATCGCCTAATTATGGGGAATAACCACACTACATAGGCTCTGCCTTGCCTAAAAACCAAACATACTACTGCAAATTCAACCACCAACGTTCAACACGCCCTAACTAAAACAATATAGCCAAACTTTTACTTGAGCCTGTTGGCCTGCTCTACTAAAATAGCGACCTTCAAAATTACTAAGGTCGGCCGTGTTAGTTAACTACAATCCCCCTATGAGTCCGTATTTAACAATACTTTTTCAGGATGACGACTTACTGATAGTTAATAAACCAAGTGAGTTATTAACTGTCCCAGGTAAAGATCCTAAACATGCCGACAGCTTAATTAATCGTGTTAATCGTGTTTTTCCAACAGCGAGAATAGTGCACCGCTTAGATATGGCAACTTCTGGCATACTGTGCCTTGCCATGAATAAAGCAGCGCACAGACATTTAAGTATGCAGTTTCAAGAGCGCGAAACAGCTAAACGTTACATAGCACGTGTATACGGACAACTTGAAGCTGAAACAGGATCAGTAGATTTACCCCTTATTTGTGATTGGCCTAATCGCCCAAAACAAATGGTTGATCACGACAGAGGTAAACCTTCGCTTACGCATTTCAAAATACTTGAGCGTGAAGAAAATGCAACCCGTGTAGAGCTAACCCCCATCACTGGTCGCTCGCATCAACTACGTGTGCATATGTTAAGCCTTGGTCATCCTATTTTAGGTGATAGACTTTACGCCCACAAAGAGGCACTTGCTGCCGCTCCTCGCTTACAATTACATGCACAAATGCTGCAATTAAAGCACCCTGTAACTGAGCAAGTACTTACTTTTGAAGCCGAATTAGAGTTTTAACAGGTTCAAAGTTACTAGCTAATTCGCTCTATCTATTAAACTTTTAGATAACCTTGCCGATACCTAACTAATTGTCATTAGTTAGGTGCGTTATGATATTTACACGGTTTTTAAAAGGCGCTTTTTATATACAGCTCAGCTGTGCGCTACTTTTAGCTAACCCTATCAGCGCGGCGGAACATATCGCCCCACCTAGCCTATCAAGTATTGAAAATAGCGACATTGAGCGACTACTTCCAAGCGATGAAATAAAGCCTATATTGGCGGGTGAAACAGAATTTTTAAGCCTTTACAGCGAGTATATGAGTAGTAATTTTAGAGGTATCGTAATACTTATACCCGATTGGCACTCTTCACCTACCAATAATTCAGGTATGAGCTACTTACGTAAAGAGCTTAATTATTTAGGCTACAGCACCTACGCAATGACAGTACCCGACATTGATTGGCAAGCAAGTAAAATGGCCGAAGCAATGCCCAGCGAAACCGAAGCTGCGCCGAGTAAAGCCGAGGAACCTGCATCACCCGATACAACAAACACACAACCACAGCCTGCAAAAATAAAAGAAGAACCTCATTACGTTAATGCAATTGAAAAAGTAACTGACGACATACTTGATAACTATAAAATAAATCTCATCTCTCGTTTTAATGCGCTGTATCAAACCGCTATGGAAGATTCGAGTAATATAGTGGTTATAGCACAAGGCACGAGTGCGGGTGTGTTGTTGGAGTACTATGCAGACTTTCCGGACGAGAGAGTTGAGGCATTTATCAGTTTAAGTAGTTACTTACCTAATACCAAGCGTAACGAAAGCTTGAGCCAAACAGCGTCACTTGTTACACCCGCCTTACTTGATATTTACTATGCTAATGACAGCACAGACATTTTAATGAGCCTTAAAAATCGTCAGCGCTGGGTTGACCGAAATGCAAAGTTTGATTACCGCCAACGTCAGTTGTTTGGCCTGCGCGATCAACCCGATCAACACGCACGCCTAACAAAAGAAATAGACGGCTTTTTACGCCGACTTTTTTAAATACTCATAAGCAGCTTGAATATCTTGGCTCTTTTTAACAGCTAGTTCCATCATGTGCTTTGGTAGGCCTTGCGACACTAACTTATCAGGGTGGTGTTGCGACATAAGTTTACGGTACGCTACTTTTATATCACGCTGCGTTGCATCGCTACTTAAGCCTAATAACGCCAATGCTTGCGCACGGTTCATATTATTATTTGGCGGTACATGGTGGCCAGAACCTTCACGGTAACTACTACTTTGACCTTGGTTTTGTTGCTGCTGATTAAAGCGCTGTTGTTGCTTTCTAAAGTTAAACTCAGCTTGGTAGCGCTTTAATACAAATGCAAAGTGTGTTTTAGAAATGCCTAGCTGTTTACTTACTTCTGCTAATAATTGCTTTTCTTGTTCGGCTAATACCCCGTCAGAAAACGCCATTTGAATTTGTATTTCTAAAAATAACTGTATTAGATCGTTTCGTTTAGCAAAGCGTTCTTTAAAATCGTGTACTGTTTCTTTAAGTGAAAAGTCGCTCTCTTTACCTGACTGAAATGCATGCTGTGCTTCACGGCGTTCTTCGCCCTTTAAGCCCATTTCATCCATAAACAAGTTAGCCGCTTTTATATGTACTTCGCTGACTCGACCGTTCGACTTGGCAATGTGCCCCATGACAGCAAAGCAACTTGAAAAGAATAAAGCTTGGCGCTCGTGAACATCGTCACCACTAAATAAGCTAGAAAAGCCGCCTGCTTTATCAAAGTTATTTTTTAAGCTTTTATCAAATAAATGACCTAGGTATAAACCTAAAATGGCACCAAATATTTTGCCAAACATAAAGCCAAAACAAAAACCGAGAATTTTTCCCCACATCTATAATACTGCCTTCTTAAAAATTGAGTTATTACGCCTCAAGGCGCGTGTTTAATTGGTTTAAACGCTCTGGTGTACCAATGTCATCCCACTGCCCTATATAGAGCTCAGTAGAGACTAAATGTTCATTTAGCTTTTCACGTAAAATAGGCCCTAAAGGGCGAATACCTTGCTTTAAGCCTTTAAAAAAATCAGCCTGATACCGGCCAATCCCTGAAAATGTATATTTTTGACTCTCGGCCGGCAAATGACTCAATGCAAAGTCGCCGTTCGGATTGTGTGGCGGGTTTTCTATAAGCACTATGTGCGCCTCACCGGGCTGTAAATGAAGTTGCATTAGCGCACTTACATCATAATCGGTGTATACATCGCCATTTACTACAATGAACGAGTCACCCAACAGCGTTAACGCTTCAATAATACCGCCGGCAGTTTCAAGGCCACCTTCAACTTCTTGGCTGTAAAGTATATTTACACCAAATTGACTGCCATCTTTAAAGTAGTCTTTTATTTTATCACCCTGCCACGCAAGGTTTATTACAATATCGGTAATGCCGGCAGCTTTAAGGTTATTTATATGGTGCTCAATAAGTGGTTTTTGTGCCACTTTTAACATTGGCTTTGGCATATTTTGCGTTAGCGGCATCATTCTTTGCCCGCGCCCTGCAGCTAAAATCATCGCTTTCATGAGCGCTCCTTTGCCAACTTTTCAGTCACTTTTGGCACTATGGTATTTTTTGTCCACTCACTCAATGCTTTAAGCTCTGGGTAATTTGCTGCTACTTCAATAATGTAATCAAGCGTCGGTAAAATATTATCTAAATAACCTGTTTTACCATCGCGTAAATACAATCGGCAAAATATACCCGCAGCTTTTAAGTGGCGCTGTAATCCGGTTAAATCAAACCAATATTTAAACTCATCAAATGAAGTATTAGCCAGTAAATTTTGAGCTGTAAATTCTTGATAAGCAAAATCAAGCAAGCTTGTTAACTCTTTTTGAGGCAGTTTAAAGTAGCAATCGCGTAGTAGCGATACTAAATCGTAGCAAAGCGGCCCGCGTACAGCATCTTGATAATCTATAATTGCCCACTGGCCGTTACTGTTCATAATATTACGGCTATGGTAATCGCGATGAACGGTAACAGTGGGTTGCTCAAGCATGGCCTTTATTAATAGCGCTGAACTTGTTTGCCACATTACGTTTTGTTCTGCGCTTAGTGGCTCATTAATAAAGTCACTCACTAACCACTGGCTAAATATATCAAGCTCTAGTGTTATAAAATCTTCGTTGTACGCTTGCATAGCAGGAGCTGCGGGCGTTTTTGCCCATTGAGCGCTTAAACTAATTAGTGCTTGATAGTGCTCGGTGCGGTTTGCATCATCAAGCATGTCAGCTAGGTGCGTACTCCCTAAATCACTAAGAACAAAAAAACCCTGTTTCTCATCACTTGCAATAATAGTGGGAAGTAAAAAACCTTGCTCAACAAACACCTGATTTAGCGAAATGTAAGGTTCGTTATTTACTTTTTTTGGATCTGAGTCCATCACTATTAAATGCTTATTATCGTGATTTAAACGGTAATAACGGCGAAAGCTAGCATCACCCGTGATCGCGTTTAAAGTATGCGACTTGGCATTAAGGTGTATGTTTATAAATTGTTGTAAATTCTCAAAGCGTGTCATTTTATAAGATATCTATTTTTCACTAAGTTAATTAGGTCAATTACTGTAATTGCCATTATTTTCCTTTATTATGTGTATATTATATTAAACACACAGTATTAAGGTCGATAAATGAGCAAAACCTGGGGCATATTGATGCTAAGCGTAGTTAGCGCACCATCGCTTGCCGAAACTGAACTGGCACACAACCTTTGTGGCATTTCAATGCAAACCAGAGCTTGGCAACCACTTAAAGGCCTTAACCTTGGTGAAGTTGATATTCAAGCTGACGATGTTGAGCTACTTGGCACTCAAAGCGCTGAATTTACCGGCAATGTTGATATTAACACCCTTAAGATGAGTTTGTCCGCACAAACTGCGTTGATAGACAAACAGCGTGGTTTATTAAATGCAACGGGGCCAATTACTTATCAAGATTACGTAAGTAAAGTAAACAGCACCGGATTAAATGCCGATTTAAATAATTCAGAAGTCAGTTTGTTAGGCGCCGACTACAGCCTAACCGAACAACAAGGTAAAGGCGGCGCTGAAAAGCTCACTGTTAATCAGTCTGGCCTATTACTCATGAATGCAAGCTTTACTACTTGCCCAAGTGACACCCCAGTATGGGAAATTGAAGCTGACGAAATAAACCTTTCACGCGAAGAAGGTTGGGGCGAAACATATAACGCCGTATTACGTATTCTCGATACACCGGTTTTATATTTACCTTATTTTACATTTCCGCTGGATGAACGCCGTAAATCGGGTTTACTTACCCCGACTATTTCAAGCTCTGATAAATACGGCCTTGAAACAATTACGCCGTACTATTTAAATATTGCACCTAATTTTGATGCCACTATTACGCCTCGTTATATGTCTAATAAAGGGCTGCAACTACAAACAGAATTTAGATACCTAACAGAGCAACACGAAGGCTTAGTAGGAATTGAATATTTAGATAGTGATGATTCTGAGCCAGATTTGAATGAACGCTATATGTTTCATTGGCAACAGCAAAGTTACCTAGGTGAAAACTGGCGCGCAAACGTTGATGTAACCAATGTAAGCGATGATAACTACATCACCGATTTAAGCTCAAATTACGCCAGTAAAACCGATACTCAGTTGTATCGTACCGGTTCACTTACTCATTTAGGTGAAACATGGCGCACCGATATTAAAGTACAAAATTTTGAAGTATTGGGCGATCACTTAGAGTCATACACTGCAATACCACAAATTAATTTTACGCAAACTGCGCCTTGGCGTTTTGATAATTTTGATTTTAGTGTGTCGGGCGAGATTAGCCATTTTACTAATGATTCATCAGAAGTGGCCATAGACAGCGCAACTCGTGTACACGTAGAGCCTAAAGCACGCTACAACTACGCAACGCATGCGTGGTCATTTTTATCTGAAGTGAGCCTATTGCAAACTAATTATAAGCAAAGCGGAAACTTAACAGGCACACAATACAGCGATACCGTATCGCGTACTATTCCTAAAGTACGTTTGTATTCTCAGCTTAATTTTGAGCGTGACGCATCTTACTTTTTTGAAGATGCTATACAAACGCTAGAGCCGCAAATTCAATATTTATATACACCTAATAAAGACCAGTCAGACATTGGCTTGTTTGATACAACCAAGTTACAAGACGATTATTATGGTTTATTTAGAGATGTGCGCTTTTCGGGTGTTGACCGCATAGCAGCAGCGAATCAGTTTACTTTAGGTGCGACAACGCGCCTATTTGATAAAAAACAAGAAGAAGTATTTAATTTTAGTGCCGGCCAAATATTTTATTTAAGTGACGATGCCAAGCCAACAGAGCAAGGCTTAAACTCAGACACTAATTATAATGCACTATTCGCAGCTCAAACCATGTTACATTGGCACCGCCGTTGGTACCTCGCTGGAGGTATTCAATACGATACAGATGGCAAGCAAATGGTACAGTCAAATGTAACACTTGATTATAAAGGTGATAATAATCAGCTAGTACAATTGAACCATCGCTATGCAAATGATGTCTCAGGAAATACAATCGAGCAAGCAGGTGTATTTACAAGTATTCCTATTAGCGACGAATGGCAATTTATTGCAAGCTATCATCGAGATCTTGAAAACAACAGAAGTATCGAAGTATTGAGCGGATTACAGTATGAATCATGCTGTTGGGCTATCCAAATTACTGGGCACCGCCAAATTGAAACAGATTTAAATCAATCAATAGGCCAAGAACAAGCAACTTTTGATTCAGGTATTAGTTTGAATTTTGTATTAAAAGGACTTGGCAGTAAAAGCCGTTATGATGCACAAAAATTATTACAACAAGGTATTTTTGGCTATCGTAGACCGTATTTTCTTAGTAACTAGTATCACAACAGTACTATCAGCAAGAGTAGTAAAAAGAATATGAATTTAAAAAAATTATTAACATCAGCAGTTTTAAGTGCCAGCCTTTGTCAAAGTGCAATGGCCGCACCAGTAGAAATAGATAAAGTTATTGGCGTTGTAAACCAAGGCGTAATTTTAAAAAGCGAAGTAGACACCATTATTAATCGTGTTAAAAAGCAAGCCGAAGAACAAAACCAGCAATTACCAAAAGATGAAACTCTTCGTGTACAAGCTGTTGAGCGTTTAGTTAATCAAGCCCTTATGATACAAATGGCTGAACGTATGGGGTTACAAATCTCAGACAGCCAACTCGATCAAACTCTTGCAAGCATGGCGCAAGAGCAAGGCGGTACAATTGCCGATTTACGCCGTACTATTGAAGGTTCGGGCGAAAGCTTTCAAGCTTACCG
Source organism: Pseudoalteromonas sp. GutCa3 (assembly GCF_002836155.1). Classification (NCBI taxonomy): domain Bacteria; kingdom Pseudomonadati; phylum Pseudomonadota; class Gammaproteobacteria; order Alteromonadales; family Pseudoalteromonadaceae; genus Pseudoalteromonas; species Pseudoalteromonas sp. GutCa3. The sequence continues at coordinate 9,604 of NZ_PJBK01000082.1, forward strand.
TGAAGAAATTCGTAAAGAAATTACAACGCAGCAAGTAACACGTGCAAGCGTCGATCGCCGTATTTATATTAGCGAACAAGAAGTTGATAACCTTTTAAAAATTATGGAAACCCAAGGTCAAAGTGCTGAAGAGTACGACATTGGTCATATTTTAATAGATATCCCTAACGATGCGAACGCTGACGAAATTGCTGGCGCAAAAACACGCGCAGATAAAGTTATTGAGCTATTAAACGATGGCCAAGAATTTAAGCGTATTGCTATTTCATCATCAAGCGGCTCTAAAGCACTTGAAGGTGGACAGCTTGGTTACATGGGCATTAACGAAATGCCATCGCTTTTTGCTGAAGCAGTAAAAGGCCAAAAGAAAGGCGCTATTGTTGGCCCTCTTCGCTCTGGTGCTGGTTTTCATATCATTAAAGTACAAGATGTTCGTGGTTTACAAGTTGTAGAAACAACAGAAGTGCGTTCACGCCATATACTAATTAAACCTTCAATTATTTTAAGTGAAGAAAAAGCACGCTCAATGCTTGCAGGCTTTGCAAAAGACTTACGCGCAGGCACTGCTGACTTTGGAAAGTTAGCTAAAGAGTACTCAGAAGATCCAGGCTCTGCACTTAAAGGTGGCGAGTACGATTGGACAGATCCAACTACCTACGTACCTGCGTTTAAAGATACATTGCTTTCTCTTAAGCAAGACGAAATAAGCGAACCGTTTAGAACACAGTTTGGTTGGCATATTGTGCAGTTACTTGGTAAACGTGTAGCTGATAAAACTGAGCTAGCTAAACGTAACCGTGCTCACGGTATGTTGTTTAACCGTAAATTTAAGGAAGAAAGCTTTAACTGGCAGCAAGAAATGCGCGAGCAAGCTCACGTTGAAATTTTCACAGCAGACCAATAAATATGACCCTAAGAATTGCTATTACACCGGGTGAACCCGCCGGTATTGGCCCAGATTTGCTACTCACGCTTGCTCAGCAAGCGTGGGATGTTCAGCTTATAGCGATTGCCGATGGCAAGCTATTAAAAGAGCGTGCAAAACATTTAGGCTTAACAATAAACTTAATTAAATTTGATGATAATGCCCCCGCCATCGCAGCACCTGCTGGCAGCTTGTATATTCATCAGGTTGATTTAGGGGTTGATGTAGAACTTGGCGTACTAAACGACGGTAACGGACAATACGTGTTAGATACCTTGCGTATAGCAAGCGAAAAAAACATGGATGGCACCTTCGATGCAGTCGTTACGGGCCCGGTTCACAAAGGCATAATTAACAAAGCAGGTATTTCGTTTAGTGGGCACACTGAGTATTTTGCGCAGCAATCAAATACTGCTGATGTAGTTATGATGCTTGCAACAGAGGGCTTACGCGTTGCACTTGTAACCACGCATATTCCACTTGCTTATGTATCGCGTGCCATTACACCTGAGCGTTTAACTAAAGTAGCGGGTATTTTAAATCACGACTTACAAACTAAGTTTGGTATAGAAAAACCACGTATTTTAGTGTGTGGTTTAAACCCGCATGCAGGTGAAGATGGCCATTTAGGTCGTGAAGAAATAGAAACAATCACGCCAACGCTTGAGATACTTAGAAGCGAAGGTATGAATTTAATTGGCCCACTACCGGCCGATACCTTATTTCAAGATAAATACCTATCTGAAGCAGATGCAGTGCTTGCTATGTATCACGATCAGGGATTACCTGTGCTAAAATACAAAGGATTTGGTAAATCGGTAAATATTACCCTTGGCTTACCATTTATCCGCACATCAGTTGACCACGGTACTGCACTCGATTTAGCAGGGACTGGTACAGCTGACGTTGGCAGTTTTGAATTAGCGATCCGCGAAGCAATTAAGCTCGCCCAAGAAAAAGCACAAAATCAATGACCGATAAAGTACATTTAGGACACCGCGCTCGTAAGCGTTTTGGGCAAAACTTTTTATTTGATGAATCTATTATCGATAAAATAGTCTCTGCGATCGATCCTAAACCAGAAGACAACCTAGTAGAAATTGGCCCAGGCCTTGGCGCAATTACTGAGCCAGTAGCCGAATTAAGCGGCCATTTAACGGTTGTTGAATTAGATAAAGATTTAGCGCAACGATTAATTGAACACCCATTTTTGGGTCCTAAATTAACCGTTAACCAAGGCGATGCAATGACGTTTGACTTTGCAAGTTTGGTTCGCGATGACAAAAAATTAAAAGTGTTTGGTAATCTACCTTACAATATTTCGACACCGTTATTGTTTCATCTTTTTGAATTTTCAGATCATATTGAGCACATGCACTTTATGCTTCAAAAAGAAGTAGTAAAACGCATGGTAGCAGGCCCAGGTAGTAAAACATTTGGCCGCTTAAGCGTAATGACTCAATACTACTGTAATGCAATGCCGGTTGTTGAAGTACCACCTGAGTGCTTTAAACCAGCGCCAAAAGTTGACTCTGCTGTTATACGTTTAATACCTAAAAAGCCAGAGCAACGTACAGCAAAAAGCGTTAAAATATTAAACACAGTGTGTTTAGAAGCCTTTAATCAACGCCGTAAAACACTGCGTAACAGTTTAGGTAATTTACTAACTGCTGAAGAGCTTACTAGCATTGGCATTGATATAACGCTGCGTGCTGAGCGCTTATCTTTACAACAATTTATTGATATAGCTAACTGGATTTATGACAACAAGCAGTAATATTGGATCGCCTGTAAAGGTGTCTGTAGAAACATTTTACGTAGAAGGTCAATCTCAACCTGAGCTTGAAAAATACGTATTTGCTTACTCAGTAACGATTAAAAACCATAGTTTATGTAGTGCAAAATTACTGAGCCGCTATTGGTTAATTACCGATGCAAATGGCAAAGAAGTGGTAGTAGAAGGTGAAGGCGTTGTTGGCGAAATGCCAGACATTGGCCCAGGCGAAAGCTATAAATACACCAGCGGTGCAATTTTAGATACACCTGTAGGCACAATGCAAGGCCATTACACGTTACGCAACGAATTTGGCTCTGAGTTTCAGGCGCCTATTAATGTGTTTCGTTTGGCTTGTCCTAATATTTTGCATTAAGCACTTAAATGGCAGATTATGCGATAGGTGATTTACAAGGGTGTTTTAGTGAATTTAACACCCTTTTGCAACGAGTTGATTTTAACCCAAGCAAAGATCACCTTTATTTAGTTGGCGACATAGTTGCCCGTGGGCCAGACTCCCTAGCCTGCTTAGACTATATTTACCAACATCAAAATAGCATGACCATCACTTTAGGCAATCACGACCTTCACATGGTTGCCTGCTACTTCCTTAACAAACCTACCAATCCAAAAGATAAACTAAACCCAATATTTGAAAGCCCAAAATTAGCGCGTTACATCGCCTTTTTACAAACCCAACCATTGGCCTTAGAGCTTATAAAACATAACTGTTTTATATCTCATGCCGGATTAAACCCCGACTGGTCTATTGAAAATGCGCTTAAACACGCGCAATTTGCACAAAGCTGTTATCAATCAAATAACGCTAAAGCGTTTTTTGAACACATGTATCAGCCTCACCCGGAGCAATGGTCAAGCAATCTTGATGACTTTGCAAAGTTTAGATACATAGTTAACTATTTTACCCGCATGCGCTTTTTAACAAGTGATAACAAACTCGAGCTTAATGCAAAGGGTGCAATAACCGATAGCCAAACATTAACACCGTGGTTTAACCATCCTAATATTGCTAAAATTAAACACGATATTATTTTTGGACACTGGGCAGCACTTGAAGGTAGGACAGGTAATCCACGGGTTCACGCCTTAGATACAGGCTGTGTATGGGGTAACACCATGACCCTAATGGAGCTAAGTACTAAAAAAGTAATTATCGAAAAATCCCATCTTTCGTCTAAATAAACTGAAAAAAAACAATACATCTGTTAGATTTATCAATTAATAGTTAAAATTAGTTAAAGTAATTGATTTTAATTACTTAACTTATTGGTACAAACGCCGATAAGTCTTAATTGAAGTACTTTTGAGTGGAAATCTTATGAACCTGACAGTAAGCCAGCGTATTTGGGGTGGTTTTATATTTATCACACTATTATTATTAATAATTGGTGGTAACTCCTTAATAAAAATTGCAAATATTGACCGTTCTACTCAAAAAGTGAACCAACTATCACTTCCAGCACTAAATAAAAGCTCAGAACTACAAGCCGAATTTATTTTAATGAGTAAAGCCGCTCAAGCGAGTTTTTACACTACCTCTGCAAATGAACTAGCCCCCATTAAAAAACAAGTTCTTGAGCAAAAGCAGTTATTCAATACCCTTCATCGCGAACTTCAAGACGTAGTAAAAAATGATGCAACGCTTAATCAAAGTAGCCAAAATGTAGAAAAAACCTACTTAAGCTTTTTAAGCACAGTTGAAAGCTTGCTAGAAGATAAAAGCAAACAGCTAGCATTAAACAAAACATTAAAAGCACAATTAGAAAATATAGAGCTAAGTGCAGAAGATGCCAATTCTGTTGTACTCGATATTATTGACATTGATGGCTTTGAGCAAAACCACCCTCGTGCTTATCAAGCTGCAAACAATTTAGAAAATAACTTTATGTCAGTGGTAAGTAACAGCACTGATATGCTAACTGTTAAAACACTTAATACACTCGATATTGTTAAAAACGAGCAAACCTATTACCTAGAAGAAGTTACACGTACCATTGCCTTAATTAAACCGGCTATTGAGCAAACTCACAGCGATTTATACTCAAGCTTAAAAGAAAATGTTGATACTTTAGAAAACAATATAAAAGGTAGTAGTGGTTTAGCTGCAAACAAAAAGCGTTTAATTGACTCTATTACGCTAACAGAGTCAGAGCTTGCACAGTCAGAGCAAGCCACCAAAATGGCACTTAACCAAATTGACGAGTTAGTTAATCAAGCAAGTGACGTTGCGTTTAAATTACAGCAAGGCGTGCGCAGCGACGTAGACTCAGCAAACTTATGGACGTGGGTTGGTATGATTATAGCCACTCTTTTAGCTGTAGCGATTGCTATTATTACTGTTAGCCGTATTACTAAACCACTTGCTGAAGTTAACCGAATTTTAGATATTGTTGCCAGTGGCGACATGACACAACGTTTAGACGACAGCGCTAAAGACGAATTTGGCGAACTATCTAAAAGTTGTAACACCTTAATTGATAACTTACGCAGCCTAATTAAAGGCATTATTTCGCGCTCAACTCAGCTAGCAGCAGCATCAGAACAAACATCTGCAATAACAGCGGAATCAAGCCAAGCAATTCGTAACCAACAAGCACAAGTTGAACAAGCCGCAACCGCAACAACCGAAATGAGCAGTACATCGCAAACGGTTAGCAACAGCGCTCAACAAGCACTTAGCGAAATTAAAAATGCTGATAAAGAAGCTGAGCGTGTTAAAGGTATTTCGAATAACAATAAAGCCACTATTGAGCAATTAGCACGTGAAGTAGACGACGCCTCTCAAGTAATTAATAAACTACATCAAGATAGCGCATCAATTGGCAGCATTTTAGATGTAATACGCGGCATAGCGGATCAAACTAACCTACTTGCACTAAATGCCGCAATTGAAGCTGCACGTGCTGGTGAATATGGCCGAGGCTTTGCGGTTGTAGCTGACGAAGTACGCTCTCTAGCGAGTAAAACTCAAGAGTCGACCCAAGAGATACAATCAATGATTGAGTCTCTACAAACAGGCGCTGAAGCCGCAGTAACGGCAATGAGTAAAGGTAAACAACGTGCGGTATCATGTGTTGAGCAAACCGACCTAGCAAGTAGCGCACTTGATTCAATTACATTTGCGGTTTCGCAAGCTCACGATGTAAGTGAAGAAATTTCGACCGCCGCACTTGAGCAACAACAAGTAGCACAAGAAATTAGCGAACGCCTTGAGTCGATTGTAGCCATAGCAGAGCAAACAGCCGAAGGCGCAAACCAAACCAACATTTCAAGTTCAGAAGTAGCAAAACTTGCCGAAGAACTACGCTTGTCGGTAGACGAATTTAAAGTTTAGGTTTACTAAAACGATTAAAAAACCCCGATGGTACTATGTACCATCGGGGTTTTTATTTATCAGGACTTTAAAAGTGAGATGTAAAACTTTGCCTACAACATACACACACCCTATCGATGCGAATTTACTACGCGCTTATCTAACTTAACTTTATAAAAAGCGAGGTATAAAACCTCACCTACAATACACACCCCCTATCGATGCGAATTTACTTCGCGCTCATCTAACTTAACTTTACCAAAGCGAGGTGTAAAACCTCACCTATAATATATGCCACCTGTAGGTGCGAATTTACTTCACGCTCATGCAATACAACTTCACCAAATCGAGTTGTAAAACCTCACCTACAATATATGCACCCTGTAGGTGCGAATTTACTTCGCGCTCATCTAACTTAACTTTATAAAAAGCGAGGTGTAAAACCTCACCTACAATATATGCACCCTGTAGATGCGAATTTACTTCGCGCTCTCTTATTTTGAAATATCTGCTACCTTTAATAAAAGTACTGAAGGCATGTAAAAATGTATCGTTCAGATTTATTACGAAAAGGCAGAGTATCATTAACAAATCGATTTTACTCAATCACACTAGTGGCGCACAAAAGAGAAAACATATTTATTTCTATGGATATTAATCGTTTGATAATCACAGAAATGAAAAAGATAGAAACGCAAGAAGCAGCTAAAACAATAGCATTTGTAATTATGCCAAATCATATACATTGGCTAATTCAATTAGGAAATAAAAAAACGCTGTCCGATGTAATTAAGTTATTTAAAGGCCGTTGTTCTAAAGTAACCCGTGACGATTTAGGTATGTATAAATTATGGCAACGTAACTACTATGATCACATGATTAAAAATGAAAACGATTTACTGAACAATGCTAGATATATTATTGCTAATCCTTTGCGGGCTAAAATTGTCGATAAAATTGCTTCATACCCTTACTGGGATTGTATTTATATAAAATAAAAAGCGAGGTATAAAACCTCACCTACGATATATGTACCCTGTAGGTGCGAATTTACTTCGCGCTCATCTAACTTAACTTTATCAAAAGCGAGGTATAAAACCTCACCTACAACATATGCTTCCTGTAGGTGCGAATTTACTTCGCGCTCATCTAACTTAACTTTACCAAAGCGAGGTATAAAACCTCACCTACGATATATGTACCCTGTAGGTGCGAATTTACTTCGCGCTCATCTAACTTAATTTTACCAAAGCGAGGTATAAAACCTCACCTACAATATATGTACCCTGTAGGTGCGAATTTACTTCGCGCTCATCTAACTTAACTTTACCAAAGCGAGGTATAAAACCTCACCTACGATATATGTACTCTGTAGGTGCGAATTTACTTCGCGCTTATGTAACTTAACTTTACCGAAGCGAGGTATAAAACCTCACCTACAACTTATATACACCAATTACTAACCACTAATATATCGCTTTTTTCTTCCTTACTTAGGCGTTTATTGCTAACCTCGCGTTAACGTTTTTACTTAAACAAATTTTTGCTAACGGAATAATTATGCTCAAAAAAATATCACTGTTTATCGGGATGGCAATCAGTGCAAATGCTGTTGCTAAAGGTGGCGTATCACCTTATTTACCTTTAAATCAAGCCCCAGAACTTGAGCACCAAGTACAACGACTTTTAGCCGTAAGTAAAAACACACATATTATGAGCAAGCCTTATAAAGCGCACGATATTTATAGAGTGCTGCAAACAGTAAGGCATACTTACCCAGAACTATATCAAACACTTTCGTACCAACTTAGCCCTTATATTCAAAGTGATGCGGGTACATTTGCAAAAGTAACGCTTGCTGCTGGCACAAAAGATAAAACACTGCCTAACCAACGCGGCCAAACCACTAAAACCAACTTAATTGTTGAAGGTGGCGCTTACGCTAACTTCGGGCGTTATTTTGGTGTAAGTGTTGCAGGCATAGCCAACGAAGACGAAATATTACCTACACAAAGTTTTTTTTACCTAGGTAATAAATACGCGCAGTTAGATGTAGGTTACCGTGAGCATTGGTACTCGCCTTTTAACGACAGTGCCATGCTATTAAGCACACATGCTAAAACAACGCCTTCTATAACGCTTAGTAATGTAGAGCCAATAACCAGCTTTAATATTCGTTATGATATGTTTATTAGCAAAATGACAGAGCAAAGCGGAATTTTAAAAACAAGTAAAAGGGCTGATATTACCAAGGTTTTTGAACCAGGAAAACCGTACTTATTTGGTTTACACATTAGCTTTGCAGCAACCGATAATTTAACAATAGGCTTAAGCCGCTTAATGCAATTTGGTGGTGGACCACGAAATGTAACCTTAAAAGATTTTACTGAAGGTTTTTTCAGCCCAGGGACCAAAGATAATGTTTCAAGTACAGACGCTAGAGATCTAGACGATGGATATGAGTTAGGTGATCAAATTGGTTCTGCAGCATTTTCTTACAATAATGATATTTTAAATATTCCTTATGAGATATATGGTGAAGCAGCTCTAGAGGACACATTAGGTGGAGGATCCCGTAATAATGCGTATAGCTTTGGTATTTATTTACCTTTTATTGCTAACAACCACAGTTTACGATTCGAGCATAGTAATTGGCAAGGCGGGTGGTACAAAAACGATATATACCTTGACGGGAATAGAAATTCAGGCAATGTATTTGGCCACTGGGCGGGAGATGAGCATGACTACACCGACTATACTCCGGCTAAATCAATGAGTGCAAACTGGCATTGGCAATTAAGTAAAATAGAAAGCTTAAATACCACCATTCGCATGCTTGAAAATAAACGTGATGGTTATAAAACAAGTTATGAACTGCAAACAACGTACACACGCAAGTTGAGTAAACCAATAATGGGCGCTAAAAGTTGGGGAGCTGAGCTGTATCAAGGAAAGGATGTATACGGGGAAACGTTTGCTAGGTTAGGTGTATTTGCTAATTTTTAACACCCTGTAGGTGCGAATTACTTCGCACTCATCTAACGTTACCAAAAGCGAGGTATAAAACCTCACCTACAATATATACCCTGTAGGTGCGAATTTATTTCGCGCTAATGTAATGTAACTTTACTAAAGCGAGGTATAAAACCTCACCTACAATAGTACCCCCTGTAGGTGCGAATTTACTTCGCGCTAATGTAATTTAACTTTACCAAAGCGAGGTGTAAAACCTCACCTACAATACACACCCTGTAGGTGCGAATTTACTTCGCGCTGATCTAACTTAACTTTACCAAAGCGAGGTATAAAACCTCACCTACAATATATGCCACCCTGTAGGTGCGAATTTACTTTGCGCTCATCTAACTTAACTTTACCAAAGCGAGGCATGAAACCTCACCTAGGGAATATAAATTAACTATGTTATTAATTTTTACCATTAACAAAGGTATTTATATACTGAGTGAAATTTTTACCTAGCTTTTCATCTCGCATTGAATATTCAACAATTGCCTTTAAATAACCTAACTTATCGCCACAATCGTGCGAAGCGCCACTCATATGGAATGCTTCAACCGTTTCTTGTGTCATTAACGCATCAATAGCATCGGTTAATTGAATTTCGTCACCAGCGCCTACAGGCGTTTTAGCAAGTAATGGCCAAATATTTTTACTAAGTACATAGCGACCAACAACAGCAAGATTTGAAGGTGCCACATCTGCAGCCGGTTTTTCAACCATTGTTTTAATTGCTGCACTCATACCTGGAGCAAGTTGCACACCATTAATATCGGCAATACCGTATTTACTTACATCCTCCTGCGCTACAGGCTCAAGCATAATCTGGCTTGCTTGTGTTTCGCTAAAGCGCTTAATCATCGCAGCTAAGTTTTCAGTTTTTTGATCTGCTGTATATGCATCAAGTATTACATCTGGAAGTAACACTACAAAATCGTTATCACCTACAATGGGTTTGGCGCATAAAATTGCATGGCCTAAACCTTTCGCCTCACCTTGGCGTACACTCATAACGGTTACGTCTGGCGGGCAAATTGAACGGACTTCATCAAGCAGCGCACGTTTTACTCGTTTTTCGAGTGTGGCTTCTAGCTCGTAGCTTGTATCAAAGTGATTTTCAATTGCATTTTTAGAACTATGCGTTACTAAAACAATATCTTTTATGCCAGCAGCAACACATTCACTAACAATATATTGAATAAGTGGCTTGTCTACAATTGGCAGCATTTCTTTAGGAATTGCTTTAGTCATAGGTAGCATACGTGTACCAAGGCCTGCAACAGGAATAACGGCTTTCATGGGTAGTCCTTTATTTGTAAATTAATAATGTTTGAAGTTAGTAGGTTAAAAGTAGGTGGGTGGTAAATAAAAAGTAACTTTCAGCTCATCAATGGTTTAATGTGTTTAGGTTAACTAATCTAAGCACATTAAAAAACACTGCCTTAAATTTAAAACAGTGTTTTTAAATGACTTGAAAATTGTAACCTTTATTTATAAAAGTCTTTATACCACTTAATAAGCTCACTTACGCCTTGCTTAACCCCAACCTGCGCTTTATAGCCTGTTGCATTAAATAAATCTGTAGTATCAGCATAAGTTTTATAAACATCGCCAGCTTGCATTTCACGGAAGTTCTTTTTAGCTTCAGTACCTAGTTCAGCTTCAATGGCTTCAATAAACTTCATTAAGTTTATTGGGCTACCGTGGCCAATATTATAAACCGCATACGGAGCAGAGCTAGAAGCAGGCGAACGTGTTTCAACTCTCCAATCAGGGTTTGCAACTGGTATAACATCAGCAGCACGAACAACACCTTCGACTATGTCATCTATGTAAGTAAAGTCACGCCACATATCGCCATTGTTGTTTATATCAATAGTGTCGCCGGCAAGTATTTTTTTAGTAAAAATATACGGTGCCATATCAGGGCGACCCCATGGGCCATAAACGGTAAAAAAGCGTAAACCTGTTGTAGGTAAGCTATATAAATGAGAATAACTATGCGCCATTAGCTCATTCGCTTTTTTAGTCGCAGCATAAAACGACACTGGGTGGTCAACACTGTCGGTTGTTTCAAACGGTGTTTTTTCGTTTAAACCATATACAGAGCTAGATGAAGCATAAACCAAGTGCTTAACTTTATTATTACGACACCCTTCAAGCACATTTAAGTGCCCTACTAAATTAGAGTCTGCATAAGCATCAGGGTTTTCTATTGAATACCTGACACCGGCTTGCGCTGCCAAATGTATTACTTTATCAAACTGCTGTGCTTTAAATAATTCGCTCATTGCTGGGCGTTCACTTATATCAAGCTTAATAAATGTAAACGCTTCATGGCTTTCAAACTGCGCTAAACGAGCTAGCTTTAAATTTACATCGTAATAGTCGTTAAGGTTATCAATACCAACTACAATATGGCCAGCCGCTAACAATTTTTGGCATGTTGCCGCACCAATAAAACCAGCAGCACCCGTTACTAAATATTTCATAAACACCTTAATTCCGAAATTTTAAGCCGCATTTATTTCACAAACAGAAGTAAAAGTTGAAAGTTGAAAGTTGAAAGTTGAAAGTTGAAAGTTGAAAGTTGAAAGTTGAAAGTTGAAAGTTGAAGACTAAAAGCCTAATCCCAAGTTTCAATAGTTTTCATTAAAGCAGATATCATTTTTGATAACTGCCTAGACTCTTCCATCCAAGTCCGTACTTTTACCTCAATGCCTTTAACTTTTAAAGCTATGCTTATTTGCTAACGCGCCAGCAAGCAAGGCGCCTACAACAATAACACCGCAATTATACAACTGAGCTGTAGGCGTAAAGTTTGCGCACGCACAAAAAAAACCTAAACGCGCCAGCAAGCAAGGCGCCTACAACAATAACATCGCAATTATACGGCTGAGTCGTAGGCGTGAAGCTTGCTCACGCACAAAAAACACTAATTTCAACTATAAGCCTTTCACCTAACTGCTATTCTTTTAATCAATCACTACCAAATAAATCACGAGTATAAACTTTGTCAGCAATATCACTGAGCTCTTCAACCATACGGTTAGATACAACAACGTCAGATATTTGCTTAAACTCGTTTAAGTCTTTAATTACACGAGAGTGATAAAACTCATTTTCTTCAAGCACTGGTTCGTAAACTACAACCTCAATACCTTTAGCTTTAATGCGCTTCATAATGCCTTGGATGGCAGAGGCTCTAAAGTTATCAGACCCTGTTTTCATTACTAAACGATACACACCAACCACTTTAGGGTTGCGCTTAATTATTGAGTCTGCAATAAAGTCCTTACGCGTCGTATTAGCATCAACAATTGCACTAATGATATTGTTTGGTACATTTGCATAATTTGCACGTAGCTGCTTAGTATCTTTTGGTAAGCAGTAACCACCGTAACCAAACGATGGATTATTGTAATGGCTACCTATGCGAGGGTCTAAACTAACACCCTGTATAATTTGCTTACTGTTTAAGCCATGTGCTTCAGCGTAGCTATCAAGCTCATTAAAATAAGCAACACGCATTGCTAAGTAAGTGTTTGAGAACAACTTAATAGCTTCGGCTTCAGTTGAGTCAGTAAAAAGTACTTCAATATCTTCTTTTATAGCGCCTTGTTTAAGTAAGTTAGCAAACACACTTGCACGCTCACCTAGTTCGCCAACTACAATACGTGATGGGTATAGGTTATCGTGCAGTGCTTTACCTTCACGTAAAAATTCTGGCGAAAATATTAAATTACTAATACCAAGCTTTTCTTTAATATCTTTTGTAAAGCCAACAGGTATGGTCGATTTAATAACCATAACTGCATTTGGGTTGTGCGCTATGACATCTTTAATTACAGCTTCGACTGAGTTTGTATTAAAGTAATTATTTTCTACATCATAATCGGTTGGAGTCGCAATAATTACAAAGTCAGCATTTCTATAGGCAGCTACTTTGTCGGTAGTTGCTGTAAAATTTAAGTCACTACGTGTTAAAAACTCACTAATCTCGGTATCAACAATCGGTGATTTTTTATCGTTCAAAAGCACTATTTTTTGCTCATCAATATCTAATGCAACCACTTTATTATGTTGTGCTAGAAGCATTGCATTAGAAAGGCCTACATAGCCTGTTCCAACAACGGTGATATTCATAATTAATCCTTAATTTTTTGTGTTAACTTGATTACTACGATTTAATATTACTCATTTTTAATGGGGTAAAAAAATATCGCAGTATGAGCTTGTAATTTTATCTACGCTAAGAGAATAAACAGAATTTGGGGTTGTACCTATTTTAACCCAGTTACTTTGACATTGAGTAAAACTAAAACCAAGCTTATTAAAGCCAAACTCTAGAAATTGCTGCTTAGTTATATAAATATCTAAACCAGAAGATATGGCATCAACTAAGGTGTGCGGTACACCTTCACCGTAACCTTCTGGCTGCAAAAAAGCCCCTCCACAAGAAAATATATTTGATTGTTCAACATACCCTGTAACTTTTGGTTTAAATCGTTCTAAAATACTATCTTTAGTACAGGTATCGGAGCAACCAACTACTACTAGCTCAAAGTCATTATGAAGAGACAAAAAATCATTCACGCTGTTTGCTATTTTTGTTAGTTTCTCATCTCTAGATATAATTATTATTTTTTCTTTGCATGAACCTATAAACTTTGGACTCCCTCCTGAACCGGGTACCCAATATATATTCTTAAACTTAGAGTGACGCCTAAAATATCTAAAATCTAAATAATTTTGAAAAGTAATTTTTTTCTTTTTATTTATTTTCATCAAAAAAAGCCAAAACATTCTAAATGACTGACTTCTCTTATAGCGTCCTAACCCATTAACTATGATTCCTGCTTTCTTCCAGAATAAGCACATTAGTAGGGTATTAGATTTTAAATTAGAGCTAATAATCATACGACTACAGAAAATAACTTTAATAAGCAAAAATATAAAAGAAACCGGCCCATCAAAAAAACCTTCTGATCTGACTATGTATGACTTTGATTCTAAGTAACCGATTAAATCAGAACGGTATCGTGCGTTAAACTTTTTTTGATCATTAATTAAATATATCATGTCAGCCTTAATTAAAATGCTTAACGATCACTGCTGGATTACCTGCATAGATTCCATTACCTTCTAGCCGCCCTCTAACTACTGAGTTAGCAGAGACTATTGAGTTATCACCAACATAGCTCCCGGGTGTAACTACGACATTTGTAGCAAGCCAAACATCATCTCCGATAACAATACTTTTTGGTTCATCAACTTCACTTAATCTCTTGCTTAACTCTATTGAATGCCCATTATTATCAATGATTACACAACCAGCAGCCATTAAAACCCTAGAGCCTATTGTGATACTTTTTCTCACATGAAAACTAACCCCATGTATTCTAGAAAAATTCCCTATTGACAATTCAGCATTATCATGTAATACAATTTTGGTTTTTGAATGCATATTTATATGATATCCATAATTAGAAGAGTTTATTAAAACACTTTTCCCTAAACTCAACTTTGCACTTTTATGCACCTCAAATATTGGAACACTTCTAAATTGAACCCCCTCAGAGAGGTTTATGTTTTTTGAAAAAAAACAAAAGGACTTGAATATACGACCAAAAAATCTAGATGTTACTAAAAATAAAATATTATGCATTTATGATCCTACATTTGCCTTATTTAGTTCAAAAATTAATAAACTGAATACTAAAATCACGTATAAAGTAAAAAGTAAAACACTATTAAACAAAAATAAATTGAAAACTTGTGCTGCTAATAATAAGTTAAAAGTAATAAATAGTAATAAAACGAATCGAATTGAAAAGTTAATTTTAAAATGATGCGACCATTCAAATTTAGTGCTACTTTTAAGATAAGACCACACAAACAAAATAATTTGGTTTATCACTCTGAATATAACAAAAAAAACTGGCCCAACACTGACTAATGTTAGAAGATATCTAAAGTGTAACGATGTTACTTGCCGTAATAAGCTATACAAAAAATAACTCGGAACCTCAGGTAAGTTTTTCGGTGAGTTATATATATAAACTAATAGTCTTATGTGAGTAGCAGCTAAAAGAACATACAGTAAGTATTCGAAGCCTAAATAATACGCAAAAAAGACGCCTATTAATGCAAATATATTAAAAACACATTCATATACTTGATTTGTTTTCCTCTCTCGTCCAAAAGCATAAAATGAACTTAATATTTCACCAATAAATATTAAGAAAATTATTAAAACCGAATAAACATAGCCTATAGGTACTAAAATAAAACATGCTAAAAAAAAGAACGATAAATTCGTTCTGTTGTAAATATAAGCATACAAGAGTGTAATAATTGGTAAAACACCCTCAAGCACAAAAAAGGTTAAAAACAGCTCATCCGAGTAAAAAATAGCGGCAACCAAAATAGAGTACAGTAAGCGTAAAACTCTATTAGATATAAATACTATTTGCCCTTGAAATAGTTTTGATAGACTGTATTCCATCTAAATCCCTCTGAATACTCTCTTAAGTCATAGCTTTTTGAACTATTATTGATAGCACTTTCAACTTTATTACTAAGAGACTTCATGTCACCTTCTTCTACCAATGCAGATGGTGATATAACAACTTCACGTATTGCACCTGAGTCATAAGCAACAACGGGCGTAAGGCGAGAATAAGCCTCGATAATAACTCTACCAAACTGCTCTGACCATGGAACAGAAACTAATCTTTTTATAAAAGGAACATCCTTACCATCACTTTTCTTAGAAGGCATCACCAAACAAAGAGAGCGATCTAAAAAACTAATTAGACTATTCCTATCCATCCAATCTAGAAATTCAATTGAGGGGTATTTGTTTTTAAAAAAAGATATATCAACTAAATCGGCCCTGCCACCTACAGCAACAAAGTGTACGTCAGGATACTTTTCACTTAACTTCTCTGCCACTGTCAAATAATCACTAAAACCTTTTCTCTCAATAAAGTGCCCAATAAAAAGTACTGTATCTCGCTTATCAATGCTTACTTCGCGAGTATAAAAATCCTCAGGAACACCATTTGGTAAAACATCCAATGTTTTTAATTTATAAAATTTTTCAGAAAAACCTTTAGACAAATTACTCACCGGAAATGTCTCTACATTATTATATCTCGAAAACCAGAGTACGAATTTAAAAATGAGCGGAAGTCTAAACTCTAAGTTTTGAGCCGCTCGGCAAGTTATACGTATTTTTCTTTTTGAAAAGAAATTTATCAAGCAGCAAACGAATACTGAAAAATAAGTTGGTTCACCTACTACATGAACTCTCTCAATATTGTTCTCAGATATTATTCCCTTCAACTTAGAGTAAGAAGGGAGCCATAAAGCACTTCTACCAAGCATCTTTCTCAAAGTCTCACTAGAAGAGCTTATATTTAAGCCAAAATCAAACTTATTATCTCCGATAACAACTATCATTCCATCATTATCACACGCCCTAAGGAACCCCTCAAAACCATTTTGGTAGTTAGGATCAACTAATACTAATTCTTTATTCATTTAAAATTTTCTCATCTCTTTCATTGAGTAACAGAGCCAAAAATAAAAATATTGCCCATACACCATCTCTATGTGAGTCAATAGAGCTCATTAATATAAATGCAACCAAACCGATCGCATAAAAACATTTTTTTGAAGAATTCAAAGCGCAAATTAAAGTAGCTAATAAAAGTAAAACTCCGATTACTCCTGTGTTGTAGAGAACAGTTAAGTAAAAATTATGAAAAATTCCAGAGTGCTGTATTACACCTTTACTTCCCATTCTAACTGTAAACGAGTCGCTACCAAAGCCATGCCCAAAAAAAATTTCAACCGGAGACTTAGATATACTATTCAACACATAGGAAGGTTCTGCAACTCTATATCCGAGCAGATAAGTATAAATTGAGGTACCTATAAACATATTTGTAATGTAATAGAGTAAAACTATACCAAGAACGCCTGCAAAAAGTATAAATATTGGCCTTTTGAAGTAACTGATTAAAAGTACACCTACAAACCTTATTCCCGTAAAATTAAGTAATAAAAGAAGGAAAAATGTTTTAAGAAAGTGGCCTATCCTATAGTTCAACAGCAATAAAACCGATGTTAAATGCCCAACGACATAGCCTCCATTAACTGACTTATTACCATCGTAAAGCGTAAAATAAAGAATCAATTCAAAAGATAAAGCTAATATTATGTGAATGAACTTACTTTCCAGCATTAATTTACTGGTACGAATAAAAAAGAAGGTCAAAAGGTAGCTAAGCCAGAACCCAAAATACATAATTGATGTTTCAGGAGATAAATCTCCCCAATAAAAACTTAATAATGAATAAAAAAAATATAGATAGATGGCTAAATCAACTTTTGTAACCCTAATATTTCTATCTTTTATGATACATAAAACCACCGCTAAAATTAAAAATAGTAGTTTTAATGGGAAATATGTACTAATACCCTCAGACAAAGGATTCAAAGCAGGTACTAATATTATAGAAAACCAAAAAAAATGGAGATAATTTAACTTCAATTTATATTACCTATTAAAAAAATCATTCACTTTCAAAAGTCCTGGATTTCATATGTTTGACAGCTTCAGGACAATTAATACGAACAAAGTTTCTCAAGTATTTCTTTTTATCACGCAAATCAAATACTGAAGTATTTTGATCATAAGATGCTAAAAACAAGTCATCACTATAAAATGGAGAATAAACATCTTCGGACAACAGATATTTATCTTTTTCTCTAAATTCGATCAGCACTTTAAAGAATATAGCTTGCATAACCAACTCTCTATCATAGTTTCTCAGTTGTTCTGATATATATAACATTATTTTTTCTGAGTATTCTAATCTACAGAGCTCAAATATTTTATTTTCGGTTCTTGAAAAAAGTAATTTAAGATAATAACTAAATTTTAAAAATGCATTAGTGTCTAATTTATTTTTACTTCTAAAATTGAATAACCCCAACCACTTAGATAACCTAAAAAATGTATTTTGGGGGTTAGCAAATAGAGTTGTATCAGCATATTGGCCATCGATAACTAAAACATTATCACTATCAGATTTAGCTTTATTAATTAGGACGTTAATGATTGGGGCGGCTACATCGTTAGGTAATCTATTTTTTTTTGTAAAAAACTCACTCAGGCTTTTTTCTAATTCGCTTTTTGATATAGTTACCTCTACATATTTAACGTTATACTTCTTACAAATAATTTTTGTCGACTTTAAATCTTCTGAATTGGACTTTGTTAGACCGCAAACGGCTTCAAGTTCAACTAATGGGAAGTATTTAGCTATTAAAAGAAGTAAATAATTACTATCAACTCCACCACCACAAAGAACACTTATTTTTGAATACTTCCCTTGCTGAAACCTGGACTTTATTTTAGATAGAATAAATTCATCTATATTATTAAGTGTAATTCGACTGTTATAAGAACTAGCAAGGAGCCTACTTACGCTATCTAATTTGGCCTCGGCAAATTCAGCTGGCACGAACTTGCCTCCTGTAGCATCAATGAATTGATTAAATCTTCCACTTTCATTCATACAATATTAACGCCCCATTCCGAATAAAACAGTTTTCACTGTTAACAATAATATTTTGATATCAAGTAATGATGTGTGATGTTTAATGTAATATATGTCGTACTTATGCTTCCAAACTGCATCTTCAACAGATGCGCCATAAGGATAGCTAACTTGGGCTAACCCAGTTACACCAGGCTTTACTGCATGCCTAAAGCGGTAGTATGGTATTTCTTTTTCTAGATCTTCAATAAACACCTCACGCTCAGGCCTTGGACCTACTATCGACATAGTGCCTTGTAATACGTTAATAAGTTGCGGTATTTCATCGATGCGTGTTTTGCGTATAAATTTACCAACTTTAGTAACTCGGGCATCATTCTTGGATGCCCATTGCGCACCATTTTTTTCAGCATCATTTCGCATTGATCTAAATTTATAAACTTTAAACTCTTTATTATATTGCCCTGTCCGCTTTTGTTTAAATAATATTGCGCCAGGACTTTCCAACTTAATCAATAAGGCTGCAACAAATGAAAACGGGATAGTAATAATTAAAAGTAAAACGGCGCAAACTATGTCAGTAATGCGCTTTGTAATTTGTGTACGTTTATTCGATAAGATAGAAAATGCTTTTTGATGTAAAAAATAGCTACTATGAAGTAAGCGGACTTCAGTGTACTTAAGCCTATCATCTAGGTAGCTAACTAGAGGTTCAACCCATGCACCACATTCCGTGGCGTTAACTAAAAACTTACGCTGTACTTTTGTTAAGTGAGCACTTTGGTAATGACATATAACTTTTTTTGTAAAGTCATTTATTGTGTAGTCGTTAATGACTATATCAAAAGAGTAATCATCAATTATTGCCTCAATTACCTCAACACATTCTTTTGGACAAAATACATAAATCACAATCTGCTTAAGGGCTTCTGATTTAGACTTAAAGCTATCAGTAATAAAAATAGGTTCAAGTGCATCTAAATTACTAGCAAGTGACTGGGCTTTGCTTGCTTCACACACTTCGTCAAGGAGCATTTTTTTACCTTTCATTTAAATTACTTATCCGATTTATATTCGTAATTATAGTAACCATAATAACCATATGCATTACTTGCTTTTTTAATTACACCGTTAAATACAACACCTTTTACGTCTATACCATTCTGTTCAAAACGATTACGTGTTAGCTCTATTTCTCGCACATGGTTTTGGCCAAAACGTGCAACAAGCAAAGTGGTGCCTGTATGCGCGCTTACTATTGCAGGGTCGGTTACTGCAAGTATTGGAGGGGTGTCGATAATTATAATGTCGTAAGCGGCGCTTACTTCTTCAACTAATTTACTAAAGTTGCTATGCATTAATAGCTCTGAAGGGTTTGGCGGTATTTGACCGCGCGTAATAACACTCAAACCTTCAACCTTGGTTGGTTTAGTAACTTGTTCTAGGTTTAAACGACCCGATAGGTAATCACTTAAGCCATCGTCCCAATTTAAACCAAACTGTGTTTGTAAGTATCCTTTACGCATATCTGCATCAATAATAAGTACTTTTTTACCGCTTTGTGCAAGCACACTTGCTAAGTTAACCGATATAAACGATTTACCTACGCTTGGGCTTGGACCCGATATAGCAATAATGTTGTTTTTAGCTTCCATCATCGCAAAGTGCAAACTGGTACGCAGGCTTCTTAATGCCTCAATTGCTAGGTCTGCTGGGTTATCAAGTGCGAGTATACTTTTAGGCTTGTTCGTTTTATTTTTACGAGCTCGCTCAGCAAAGCCACTTAGTTTATCCTGATAATCTGAGTGCGGTACACTTGCGTATACAGGTAAGCCTAGCGCTTCAATTTCGCTTGGGTCTTCAACGCCTTTATGCATTGCTTTTTGTATAAGCACAATTGCCACAGCTAACATACCACCTAGCAATGTTGCCATTACCACTATCAATGCTTTTTTAGGCTTAACTGGCTTGCTAGTATTTACCTCGGCGTAGTCAATAATACGTACGTTACCTACGGTGCCTGCGCGAACTATATCAAGCTCTTGTGTTTTACTAAGTAATAATGTGTAAATTTGGTTACTTACCTCAACATCGCGTTTTAAGCGTAGTAGCTCTTGTTGAGTTTCTGGTAGGTTACCTACCTCACCTACCAGTTCTTGTTTTTGGCTTTCAACCGCATCTATTTGCTCAAGTATACCTTGGTATGAAGGGTGATTTTTTTTAAACTTACGACCAATGTCTAATCGTTTTAGGTTTAGCTCTTGTAATTTAGTTTCAAGCTTTACAACTTGCTCAAGCACGCCTTGGGTCTCAAGCGTTATGTTTATTGACTGGCGTTTTATTTGGTAGTCGTTAAAGCGTTGCTCTGCGTATTCAAGCTGTTTTTTAATTTCAGGTAATTGCACTTCTAAAAACTCAAGTGACTTTTGGGCTTCAGCGCTGTTGCGCTCAACGTTACGGCGTACATAAATAGCTGCTACCTTATCAAGTACTTTTTCGGCATAGCTTGGTTTAGTGCTTTGTAGGCTTAGGTTTATAATACCGGAGTCTTTACCTTTTTCGCTTGCGCCAATTGCAGTTTGCAAATCTAAAATAGTATTAAGGCGATCTTTACGGGTAATTGTAAATTCTGTACCTAGGCGTGCATTTAAAGTACGAATGGTTAAGTTAAATTTACCATTTGTAAGTTCCTCGCCTACTTTACCCGATAATATTTGCTCACCGTCACCATTTAAAAGTGAAAGGCTATTATTAGCTTGCGCTACCAAAGTAAATGTTTGATTTACTGCTGTACGCGGTACATCAAATCTAAATACATTTATGCTCTCGCCGCCCCATGCGTAGCTACTTGCGCCAAAACTTGGCTCGGCTAAGTCGCCATCTTCCATTGGGCTAAAAGTACGATAAGCTCGGCTACCTATAAACGGAAATAGTTTAGGCTTTGCTATTATATCAAGCTTTAAAGTGTCTACTGCTTCACCTATTATGCTGCGCGATTTTAGTAGCTCTATTTCGGTTATTGCAGCCGATGTACTTTCGAACATGCCTGCCATATCGTCAAAACCAGGAACTGATGCGCCGCCATCTTCAACTTGTATCATGGCTGTTGCTTGGTAAACAGGGGTACTTAATACAGCATAAATAACACCTACAAACATAAACAGTGCGGTTACGGCTACTATAAAATATTTGCGATCGAGTAATGCACCTAGTAGCGCCATTAAATCAATTTCTTGCGTTGGTTGTTTATTGTTAGTGCTTTTATTATTAGCGCTATTAGCGCTGTTATTCGGCTGGGTATTCATTAAATTAGCCATTCCTTATAAATACTTTTGCCAAGCGCTACACGCGCTGTCGATTAATGTGTAAACGTGTTCAAAAGCCTCTTGGCTTTGGCGATACGGGTCTGGTATTTCGGCGTTATTAATCCACTTACCGAGTAAAAACGTTTTACCGCGCGCCTCTGGGTAACGGGCATGTACGTCGTTTAAATGGCGTTCTTCCATTACGAGTATTACGCTGTTTTGCGCTACTAAGCTTGATGTAAGCTGCTGGCCTTGGTGTGCATCCATATTAACGCCATGTGCGAGCGCTATTTGTTTTGCTTTTGCATCTGCTGGTTTGCCTTCAAGTGCTGTTAAACCAGCAGACGATACTTTAATATTTTTGCCTTCAAGCTTTTGCTTTAAAACATACTCACCGGTTGGGCTGCGGCAAATATTACCTGCACACACCACTAAAACTGAATCAAACATTTTTAAAAACCCTTAGTTTGATGAAATATCGTCTAAGCTATCAACCGATGCTACCGACGGTAATAATAAACTTATTACACGGTTCCAACGGGCAAGTGGTGCCGATGTTACGTATACAATATCGCGCGGCTGTAGCTCAAACTGCTCAGCTAATACCATTGCTGCTATATTTTTAGCGTGTAATTGGTATACGTTTGCAATAACACCGGTTTGCTCTACGTCACTTTTACGCAGTACAAATACACCGTTAGCATCGGCTGTATTTTCGTTTAAGCCGCCGGAGTCGCTTAGCGCTTCGGCCAAGTTTAAACCATAACGGTTAAGCGTTACTGAACCTGCTTTTTTAACATCACCTAATACAAATATTTTTTGTGCATCGTTACGGTTTACGTGCACTATGTCGCCATGTTGCAGTAAACGGTTTTGCGAAATGTCACCATGGGCATAAAAGTCATCAAGTTTAATAACTTCTGTTTTGTTGCCACGGGTAAATGTTACTGTGCGCCAATCGGCTGCATCAGTTAAGCCGCCCGCTTGGTTTAGGGCATCAATTAAGGTAAGTGGAATTTCTGTTACTGGGTATACACCTGGCTTGTTTACTTCACCGGTAACGTAGGTTTTTTGGCTTCTAAAGCCAACTACTTTTACGTCTACTTGAGGGTCTTCTATTACTCGGCTTAGGCGTTTAACAAGCTCGTTACGTACTTGGCTTATTGTTTTACCTGCTGCGGGTATATTTGGTGCGTAGGCGTAAGTAATGGTGCCGTCTCGTTGTACTCTAAAGCCGTCAAACTCTGCGGTACGTTGTACTGCTGCCGGTATTGTTAGCTCTGGGTGATCCCATACGCCTATTGTTAGTACGTCGCCAACACCTAGTTTGTATTCGTAGTTACTTACGTTTAAACCATCGGTGCTTGAAATTGGTTTAGCTGCTATACGCGCTTGATTTTGTTTGTTTATTAGTAGCGAGTCGATTATTTGAATGTTTACTTTTTCGAGATCTTGTTCGAGGTTTTGTGTTTGCTCGCCTGAGTCTATACCTTCAAAGTGACTGCCTGGTACTATTGTACAGCCGGTCATGCTTAGTATTGCGAGTATTGATGCGAGTGATTTACAGCTTAACGCCATTGTAGAATCCCAAAATTATTTTAAATATTGCACTTACTCACCAACCTTGGTGAGCACTTGTATTTTAGCCGACTAATTAAAGCATGTGCACTATTGTGAAGCAATAGTCTTTGCTTTGTAAAAGCTTTGTTACTAAGTTTTTAATTAGCACTGAAATTATATCAGTATTTTCATAAGGTCTTTATGAATAAATTTAATTGATAGCCGTTTTTAGCAAAACACTTAACGCATTCATCACCAATTGCAAAAAGAGAAGCGAATGAGGAGTAAATGAGAAGCCATTTAAACAAGTGCTTTATGGCTGCTTACTTCTCTAAAGCGCAGTGTGCTCTTAACCCTTTTGTGAATAAGCCCTATTACGAGCTTTGCTCGTC
>NZ_PJBK01000083.1:0-33281 GCF_002836155.1 Pseudoalteromonas sp. GutCa3
GCCATTGCTCGTGCAAAAGCTAAAAAAGCAGCTAAAGCATTAGAAGACGCTGAGCAGTCCGTGAGTGAAGAGCCACAAACTGATGCCCCTGTTGATGACAAAAAAGCAGCAGTAGCGGCGGCCATTGCTCGTGCAAAAGCTAAAAAAGCAGCTAAAGCATTAGAAGAAGCCGAGCAAACCACAAGTGAAGAGCCACAAACTGATGCACCCATTGATGATAAAAAAGCAGCGGTAGCTGCGGCCATAGCTCGTGCTAAAGCTAAAAAAGCGGCTAAAGCACTAGAAGATACCGAACAAACTCAGCCCCAAGAGCTACAAGTTGATAGCGCAGCACCTAAGAGTGCAGAAAGTAACACCGATGACTCATCAGATCTTATTAACGCAGATAAACCTAAATCAGCAGACGATAAGAAAAAAGCCGCCGTGGCTGCTGCAATTGCGAGAGCAAAAGCTAAAAAGTTACAAAAAGAAGGAAATAATCAGTCATGAAATTAACCATGGCCAGTTCGCCGCATAATCACAGCCATAAATCGTTAACGCGATTAATGCTTAGCGTTATTGCTGCGTGTATTCCTGGGCTAATTGCTCAAGTTTTCTTTTTTGGAACAGGTGTAATTATTCAACTGGTACTAGCGCTTGTTGCTGTAAGCGTATTTGAAGCTGCAATAATGCTAATACGAAAGCGCCCTGTTTGGCCTGCATTAAGTGATGGCAGTGCGTGGCTTACTGCCGTGTTATTGGCACTGAGTATTCCACCACTTGCGCCTTGGTGGATAATCGTTATTGGCTGTTTATTTTCTATTGTTATAGTTAAACAGCTTTATGGCGGCCTTGGGTTTAACTTATTCAATCCAGCAATGGCGGCTTATGTACTGCTTTTAGTTTCGTTTCCGGTACAAATGACCGCATGGTTGCCTGTTACCGATTTAATAAATACGCCAATAGGCTTTGCTGATCAGCTAAGGCTAATATTCACCGATTTTACGGCCTCTGGGTTTAGCCTAGATCAAGTACGTGCAGGGGTTGATGGCCTAACAATGGCAACACCGCTGGATACTGTTAAAACAGACATAGCACACGGTTTAACCGTTACCGAAAGCATGCAAAAGCCATTATTTAACGAATGGGCTGGCCTTGGTTGGGTGTGGGTTAACTTAGGCTTTTTAGTGGGTGGTTTATACTTATTAAAAGCAAAAATAATTAACTGGCATATTCCTGTAAGTTTTATCGCAAGTTTAGCTGTATGTAGTGCTATTGGTTATATCGCATCACCAGGTACAGAGCCGGGCACCCTATTTCACTTATTAAGTGGTGCCACTATGATGGGGGCCTTTTTTATAGCAACCGATCCGGTATCTGCAGCAACAACTAACAAAGGGCGCTTAATTTATGGCGCGCTAATTGGCTTACTAATTTATTTAATTCGTACCTTTGGTGGTTTTCCTGATGCCATCGCATTTAGCGTATTATTGATTAATATTGCAGTGCCGCTAATAGACTACTACACACAGCCACGTACTTATGGCCATGGAGCAGTAAAATGATCATTTCGTCAATGGCTAAAAATGGTGCTATTTTAACTGCGTTTGCGTTAGCAACAACGGGCTTAGTTGCCTCTATCAACGCGCTTACTGCCGATAAAATTGCAGAGCAAGAACAACTGCAACTTACTGCGCAGCTACAAGAAGTGCTCGACCCAAAATCGTACGACAATCAATTATCACAAGATTGCGTAATTATTACTGACGAAAAGCTAGGCCCACACGCAAACCAAGTAATTTACCGTGCTCGTAAAAACAATAAACCAGTCGCTGTTGTTATTAGGCATGTTACGCCAAACGGCTACAGTGGCGATATTAACTTATTAACAGCTGTATTGAGCGATGGCACTATTGCTGGCGTGCGTACGACTAAACACGAAGAAACCCCTGGTTTAGGCGACAAAGTAGAAGTTAAAAAGTCACTTTGGATCACAACATTTAAAAGCTTAACGGTTGAAGGCGAAGAAGACGCTCGCTGGGCTGTAAAAAAAGATGGCGGCCAGTTTGATCAATTTACAGGCGCGACCATAACGCCACGTGCTGTTGTGGGCTCTGTTAAAAATGCCGTATTGTTCGCACAAACTAATTTTGATGATATTTTTGCAGCACCTAATGCCGAATGTATGGAGGTAGCTAAATGAGTGAGTTAAAAACATTATACAAAGAAGGTGTATGGGTAAATAACCCTGCCCTTGTGCAGCTTTTAGGTTTATGTCCACTGCTTGCCGTTACCTCAACTGTAACAAATGCCTTAGGTTTAGGCTTAGCAACTTTACTCGTACTAATAGGCTCAAATGTTACCGTATCAATTGTGCGTAACTGGGTGCCAAAAGATATTCGTATACCTGTATTTGTAATGATCATCGCGGGCTTTGTAACAATAGTTCAATTACTCATGAACGCTTATACCTTTGGTTTATATCAATCATTAGGGATTTTTATCCCGTTGATTGTAACTAACTGCGCCATTATTGGCCGCGCCGAAGCATATGCCTCTAAAAACCCTGTTCATTTATCAGCATTTGACGGCTTAATGATGGGCTTAGGCTTTATGGCTGTACTGTTAGTATTAGGTACTATGCGCGAACTAATCGGCCAAGGTACGCTGTTTGACGGAGCCGATTTATTACTTGGCCCATGGGCACAGAGCCTGCGCATAGAAGTATTTAACTTTGATAACCAATTTTTACTGGCAATTTTACCACCGGGTGCCTTTTTAGGGCTTGGGCTACTTATTGCTGCAAAAAACGTAATTGACGCACAAATAAAATCAAAACAAGTTGCACCGCCAGAGGCTGAAAAAGGCCCTCGAGCACGTGTTACTAGCTTAACTTAAGGGGAAAACGTATTAGAGCTACAATTAGCACTAATACGTTTTAAGTTGCATGAATAAAGAAAAACGTCACCAAATACTGTCGCGCCTGCGCGACGATAACCCGCACCCAGTTACAGAGCTTGAATATTCAAGCCCATTTGAGTTACTAGTAGCAGTAACTCTTTCAGCACAAGCAACTGATGTAGGCGTTAATAAAGCCACTCGAAAGTTGTTCCCTGTTGCTAATACACCACAAGCCATTTTAGATTTAGGTCACGATACACTGCGTGATTATATAAAAACCATAGGCTTATTTAACTCTAAAGCTGCCAACGTGTACAAAATGTGCCAAATATTGGTAGATGAACATAACAGCATCGTGCCAGAAAATCGTGAAGCCCTAGAAGCCCTACCAGGCGTTGGCCGTAAAACCGCTAATGTTGTACTCAATACAGCCTTTGGCTGGCCTGTAATAGCCGTAGATACACATATATTTCGTGTATCTAACCGTACCAAGCTTGCCATGGGTAAAGACGTAGTTGCTGTTGAACAAAAGCTTGAAAAGGTTGTACCAAAAGAATTTAAAGTAGACGTGCATCACTGGTTGATTCTTCACGGACGTTACACCTGCGTAGCACGTAAACCTAAATGTGGCAGCTGTATTATTGAAGACTTGTGTGAGTTTAAAGATAAGACTGAGTAATGCTCATTTATAAAAAACACTATTAAATACTTAAAATTAATAAATATATAATAGTGTTTTCAGTGGTAATAGTTTAGAACTAACTAATCAAAGCGATAAGTAATGTAAACCTCTGATTTAAAATCATTTGCTTTCAAATTATTTTTTTGACTGTAATCTACATTTATATGTCTAAGACTTGCTAACTGCATTATAGGTCTTAAATCTATACTTTCTATGTTACTCACACTTAAGAACCATAAACGCTCTAATTTTTCAAATCCATTTAATGATTTAATATTTATTCCATCTAACCTTAGAGTCCTCAAACTTTCTAGTGAAGATAATAATTCGATGCTAATTATATCATTATTGGATATATCTAAGTTCGTTAACGCTGTATGATTTCTTAAAACTGAGATGTCAAATATTAAGTTATTGGATAAATCTAGTCTAGTTATTGCTTTGAGATTATTTAAAACTGAAATATCAATTATTGCATTATCAAATAAATCTAGTTTAGTTATTTCTTTAAGATTACTTAAAGCTGAAATATCAGCTATTGCATTATTGGATAAATCTAATTCAGTTATTGTCGTCAAACCACTTAAAGCTGAAATATCAGCTATTGCATTATTGGATAAATCTAATTTTGTTATTGTCGTCAAACCATTTAAAGCTGAAATATCAGTTATTAAATTATAGGATAAGTCGAAATTCTTCATTTCAGGGAAATTGTTTAAAAAAGAAATATCAATTATTTTATTAAAAGATAAATTTAACTTTTTTAATGCAGACATTTTTTCTAAAAATTGAATGTCAGATATTCCTGTAGCAAATAAATCTAGTTCTTTTAAATTAACTAATTCTCCTAATGGAGAAGTATCTAAATCAGATAAATCAGTATTTTCGCACTTTAAGGTAGTTAGCTGATTTAAGCTAGAGAACACTTCAAGACTTTCAACAAAGAAAGAAGAAATATATAACTCCTTCAAATTTATTAAATGAGATAACGCCTGAATCTCATTTATATCAATACAGTCTAATGTAAGGATCTCTAGGTTTGTTAAATTTACTATATTGGCAAAATTTTCGACATCACTAGGTGAAACATTTAATTTTTTTAAGCCCGCCAAGTCAGATAAGATTGACATATCAAAGTTATTTACATTTGCCAAGTTTATACTTTCGAGCTTATGGAATTTTCCTAATATATTAAAGTTTATATAGTTACTACCAGTTAAATCTAATTCTGTTACTTCATTTTCGTTAAGCTGGTTTAATGGTGCAAGTCCTTGAGATAGCTTCCATTGACGCTCATTACCTAATAAATCATCTTGATTAATACCTTGCTCAATTAAATCTTCTTTTTGAACTAAAAAAGATAACATCACCCTAATTTTTTGATCGTATTTATGTATACCGTCAGCAATAATAGCTTCGGCTAAATTTGATTCTATAGCTACTTCACTGTCCATTTTTTTAATATCTGCACTCAACTTCTGAATATAGGAAGGCCTAATATCCTTGAAGTACTCCTTCAAGCGAATATAAGCATCAGGAGTGGCCATTTTAATTAAGGCTAGGGCACAGTAATAATCTTTAACTATTGATCTTCTTAGACTAGGACGAGCAAGGTATGGAATAGCAATACTTCCAGCAGATGCTAGGGCATCTCTGACCTTAGCAGTCGGTGGAGGAACAACTTTTTTGATCACTTCTTGCAATTTAGTAGAAAACCGAGGAGTAATCTCTCTCATATTTTCTTTGCACGTTAGCACCAATAAATAGAGTGATGTTGCAGCATTCAGGTTTTTAATTGACTCGAATTCATTTGCTTTAGAAAGTAGTTCTGTTAAATACTTTTCATTCTCTGACTTTGATGTTCGTAGACCTATCGCTAATTGTATTACTCCATTCCAATAATCATTTCCCGCATTTTTAGATAAACAATCAGTATCGTTCTCTGAAATTATATATTTTGCAGTATAAAACTCTTGAAATGTGCGATGCGTAAATTGAATTTCATTTAAACCTACTTGTACTAATAATCCACTGCGCTCAAGAAAAAACAAGAGTAAATCATCAGAAGATATTTTCCCTCTCAGTTCAGCCATATCAGTACTCTTTGATCTTAATCTTCGCTTCAGATCATTTGGGGAAATTGAAGTTTGACCATTATTGGTCATCCAAAAAGCGATATCTGAAAGGAACGACTCCTTATTTCTAAGATCTAATAAAACAAACGTATCTGCTTCGATGATCTTCTTTTCTCGATCTCTGCTATCGAGAAACAACCTACAGGTTGACTCATACAAGTCAGTTCTATCTTTTGGTAAATAACCATTACGGTCATGATGAAGCATGCATAACACGCCGCATAAAAGCGGGTTTTGTGCTAAATTTCTCAACACTTTTTGTTGTCGTAACTTTTCTAAAAGGCTACTTGCCTGTTGGTTTAAGGCTGTTGGTTTAGTCTTATCATATTCTAATGCAATAGCATGGTGCCAATGTTCAACAAAGTCGGACTGGGCTTTTCTATCCATAGTTTGTAATTGAATTACATTAAAGTCTAAGTGATCCAAAGACGTGTTCTCGTATGCAGATGGTCGCGAAGTTAATATGAACTGATTACCATCGTATCGTTCACAAAGGTTATTAATCCACTCAAGTACCTCTTGGCGTCTTTCTTTAGGCACCTCATCAAAGCCATCTATCATTATTATAGCTAGGCTATTTTCTAAAACCTGGCTAATCCACTCTCTATGTGAGTTTTCAATTTCAATTCCTTCGGTCATAAAAGAGTACAAATCCAATTCACTGGGTAAACTCGATTCATTCAAAAGTGATCTTAATTGGATTAACACTGGAATTTTTTTATTAAAATCAGCCTGCTCATTTTTAAATGATCTACGGCCACATTGTACAGTTAACCACTGTAACAAGGTTGTTTTCCCCTGCCCGGCTTCTCCAAGTATAACTAGTCGTTTATAACTAGTAAGCGCTTCATTAGTTGACATTACCTTGTTATCGTCAGAATTATTAAAATCTGTTTCCGTTGTTAAAGATATATATGCAACACTTAATTGATATTTTCTTGTTCTCTTCCCGAAGTTAAGCCCAAATATTTTCAATTCATCAAATCGCCTCGCTATTGCTCTTCTGAACTCATCTTCAACCAGAGCTATCTCATCATGTTGATTTGAGTTTTTTTCTTTCCAACGTCCTAACTCTTCCCTTAGCTTTTCAAAAAGAACATCTTGATTACCTAATTGAGTATTTAAATTTTCTTCAGACCATGCAGGAAGCGCTTGGCTGCAATCTATAATAAGCTCACAATAGTCTTTCAGTATGATATTGAAGGCATCTTTAATATTTTCATCAATATCAAAAACATCATCTTCAATAGTATGCATCTGTAAAGATCCATAAAGCGTATGAGGGTTATAATCGATTTTATCTAGCGATACATGTGTTGGAAAATATTTATTGAAAATCAAATTTAGTGAAGAAAAAACTTTTTCTTTTGATTTAAATTCAAGATTAGTATCAATTAATTTTTTGCTCAGCTCAACAAAATCATCTAGCAAGCTTTTAAAAGCGATCTCTCCTTGATTTCTTGCTTTTGCACCAAAAGAGGTCTTTAAGTGTTCCTCATATGAAACATTTTTAGGAGTTTCTAACCAAATACATGCTATTACAGAGACAATACACGGCGAGAGGGTCTCGTATAATAGTTCATCTATTAGTCGGTTCTCTCTGTCTTTTCTATGTTCAACATCCAAATTTGTTACTTCTAAATTAATTTCTTCTTTATGAAGTTTGCTATTAAGTTCAACATTGACTTCAGTAAATATATTTGGGAGCTCTTCGTAACGTTCAAAAAATAATGGGTGTACATTCGATTTTAAATAGAGCGCTTTTATTTTTTCAGGTAGATTTTGCCATTCGCTTTTTCTGATAACAACAATTGAATACTCTAACCGGCTTGATTTTTTATTCTCTTCACAATATTGATACCACTCGATTACTCTTGGGTCTAACATCGAACACCCTACATATACAATCGGGCGATCCAACAAAGTAATCTTAAGTTTTGCATCAAGAAACGGATATTTATCTGCAAAATTTAAATAACTGTCTTCATCCAATGTCCAAGCTTCTATGTTGGAAACCCCACCATGAATTTTATATAAAGAGATAACATTACTTTGTTCAATTCCAAAATTACTTTCATGGGTAACAACATTAAATTTTTTGTCTTTCCTTTGTAAAGCAGACTCCAGCAATTGATCATAATTAGTTGTAAAAATACTTTTCCACGGACTTTGGATTAGCTCTAAATGAGTGGTTGTGGGCTCATTGGATAAGCTGGTAAAAATATTAGAAAGTACTTTATTGAGTCTTCCGTAACCATTAACTTCTGCAAAATGTTGTACCCACAAAGTAAAAGATCTATTTGCCGAGTCTAAAGAGTACGTAGGATCATCCGGTACAAAGTCGGTGAGCTTTTTAAGACTTTTTTCTTTTAATTTATCTATCAGTTGAGGAGTTGTTGGATAGCCAGCTGGAACTGATAGGCCAGCACCAATCCAAAGTATAGGTTTAAAAGCATGATCTTTTTGACCTTGCTCTAACATTTTAAGAAGTACTTCCCATTCCTCTGAATTTTTAAAACTATCGGTCATCACATTTCCATTGCTTTATTTTTATTAAATTAATTATACATCATTACGTTACAGAGGAAACAAAGTTGCAACGGTTTAAGAAACCAATGAAAAGTTGATTTAATATGTATTCTCTACACTGATGAAAACTGTACTAATTACATTTTTACTAGTCTACAACTTCTAAATATAAGTTGAACAAAACTTGAAAAAGTAATCCCAAAAGAATTTAAAATAAATGTTGATATTACACGGGCGCTACACCTGCGTAGCATGTAAACCTAAGTTTGGCAGCTGTATTATTGAAGACTTATGTGAGTTTAAAGATAAAACTGATTAGATAAATATCAAAGCCTATCAATCCACCTAGATAAAACATTTTTATACGTAAGGCCGTATTAGTAAAATGTACAATTATTAGAACATTATCAAAGTATTAATTTCACAACGCTCACTCCTTTGGTTATGCTAGTGGGCATTATAAAATTATATTGCGAAACCCTCTATGCTACCTCTACTTCGTATCTTGATAATTGAGCAAGACCCAGCCACTTTACAAGGGCTTTCAACTAATCTGTCAAAGACCATTCCTAACTTTGAGCGAGATGATATTCATATCGATATTATTGAATGCCTTGAGCTTAAACGCGCGTTGGAACATGTAGAGGAAGATGGTGATATTCAAGCCGTAGTTCTAAGCTGGGATATGCACAATAAAGTGGGTGAGCGAATGTATAGTCGCTTTATCGAGGATTTAAAAGCAATTCGTCTTGAGTTACCGGTTTATGTTATTGGCGACGACACTAAAGGGCTGGAGATCGTAAACGAATCAGAAGAAATCGAATCCTTCTTTTTTAAAGATGAGGTGATTTCTGACCCAGAAGCGATTTTAGGTTATATGATCAACGATTTTGACGACCGCTCTGAAACGCCATTTTGGACGGCGTATCGTCGTTACGTTGGTGAAGCAAACGACTCTTGGCATACACCGGGTCATAGTGGGGGTTCTAGCTTTAGAAACTCACCTTACATTAAAGATTTTTATCAGTTTTACGGCCGCAATGTATTTGTTGGCGACCTGTCGGTTTCGGTAGACTCGCTAGGTTCATTGTCAGACAGCACCAATACTATTGGTCGCGCTCAAGAATCAGCCGCGGCGACGTTTGAAGTTAAGCACACCTATTTTGTTACAAATGGTTCATCTACCTCAAATAAAATCATCTTGCAGACACTCCTGCGCAAGGGAGATAAAGTAATTGTCGACCGTAATTGCCATAAGTCAGTACACTATGGCATTTTGCAATCTGCCAGTTACCCCATTTATTTGGCGAGTATCTTAAATCCAAAATATGGCATTTTCGCGCCACCATCGTTGGCCGACATCAAATTAGCAATTGAAAACAATACTGATGCTAAATTACTAGTGCTTACCGGCTGTACTTACGATGGCCTACTTAGCGACCTTAAACAAGTCGTAGATTATGCTCATCAATATGGTATTAAGGTGTTTATAGATGAAGCCTGGTTTGCATACTCTTTGTTTCATCCTAGCTTTCGTCATTATTCTGCAATACATGCTGGGGCTGACTACATTACGCATTCGGCGCATAAAGTAGTATCGGCGTTTTCTCAGGCGTCTTATATTCATATTAACGACCCCGATTTTGATGCTGATTTCTTTCGAGAGATTTATAGCATCTACGCCAGCACATCGCCAAAATATCAGCTTATTGCATCGCTTGACGTGTGCCAAAAGCAATTAGAGATGGAAGGCTATAAGCTGCTCAATGCGCTGCTAAATCATGTTGAAGAGTTTAAACAACAGATGGCCTCGCTTAAGCAAATTAAAGTATTAGCTAAGCAAGACTTTATGGAAATATTCCCGCATTTTAGTGGTGATAATATGGGCCACGACCCATTAAAAATCCTTATTGATATTAGTGAGCTACCTTACTCATTAAAAGATATTCATAAATATCTACTGGATGAAATTGGGCTAGAGATAGAAAAATACACACACAGCACCATTTTGGTTTTACTTACGCTTGGCGGCACGCGCTCAAAAATAATTCGTTTGTACAATGCGTTGAAAAAGCTAGACAGCGGTAAGGTAAAACTATCGAAATCGACGCGTAGAGCTCGCTTACCTGAAAATTTACCTGCCATAGATTTGGCGTGTATTCCAAGCGATGCTTTTTATGGCGACCGCGAATCTGTGCCTATCAGTAAAAGCAACAACCGCATTTGTGCAGGTTTAGTTACTCCATATCCACCGGGCATTCCGCTTTTAGTCCCAGGCCAGCATATCACTAATGACCATATCGAATATTTACAAGAGTTAGCAAGCCAAGGACTCACGATTCAAGGCAGTTTCGATGGTGAAATTTATGTTCTTAAGGGTAAGGTTAAAAAATAAAGGTATTGGTTTAATACTATCTCGATAATAATACCAATCTGCTTATATACGGGGTCTATTTAACGTTAAGAAAATTACGCTAGAACTAGGCAAAAATTTTTGTATCTAGTTGTTCTAAATAAAAAATTTTTAACGACGTTATAGTGCAATTTAACTCGTTAAATTGATCAAAGATTTATGCAGGTTGGTATAATTACTGGTGGCAGTGCCGCAAGACATTGCCGCTGTAACAGTATTTAAAAGTAAAATACAAAGTGGAATAAATCATTTTTATAAATGTTAACTAATTATAGTTAAAAAAAAGCAAGCCAGATGGCTTGCTTTTAGCGTCTTTAAATACACACACTTATAGACTCGATTTAACTATAACTTTTAAAATCTATAGCTAGCGCCAAATGTAATACGGCGGTCTGTAATACCTTGGAAACAAAGTAAAGCACCTTCGTTAACACAAGACTGGCTAACTTCTGATTCAGTTAAGTTAACGGCTTCAATACCGATATTTAGCTGATCGTTCACATCATAACTTATGCTGGCATTAAGCTGCCCTCTGTCTTCTTGTACAACAGGGAAACCCCATGGGAAGCTTGAAGTGCTACCAAAGTCAGTTGAACGGTACCCTTCGCGCCACGTGTAACGCGCTCGAGCAGATAGACCGTATTTCTCATAATAAAATGTAATGTTATATGCGTTTTCTGACAGATCAATTAGTGATTGCTTAGCACTTATGTCTGCATCCGGGTTACCGGTTGTTAATGCAAAAACAGCATTTGCACGACTCGTTGCGGTGTCAAATGATTCACCACCAGAAAATTCTTGATAGGTATAGTTAGCAACCACACCAAAACCTGATGCCCAACCTAGCTCTTTTTCAAAACTTGATAAGTCGTATTGAGCTGCAAGTTCAATACCTTGCTGTGTTGTTTCACCAGAGTCATTAATAGTAGTTTGTGTTGGTACACATAACCCTACGCCAGCATCTGGGCCAAATACGTTTATGTCTGCAATTGGATTAAATATGCCGCCACCTTCACACTCGGGACCATTTGTATCGCGAAAGCCTGTGCTTGGGTCTTCAA
This sequence comes from Pseudoalteromonas sp. GutCa3, assembly GCF_002836155.1. Lineage (NCBI taxonomy): Bacteria > Pseudomonadati > Pseudomonadota > Gammaproteobacteria > Alteromonadales > Pseudoalteromonadaceae > Pseudoalteromonas > Pseudoalteromonas sp. GutCa3. Next base: position 11,701 of record NZ_PJBK01000083.1, read on the forward strand.
ATGGGTCAACTTGCTGTGTAACGTGCAAATCACTACGTGTTTTATGAAAGTACCCCACACTTAACAAGGCAGCGGGTGCAAAATACCAATCTGTGGATATATCGAAAGAGGTTACTTCTTCTGGCGCTAAGCCTGAATTACCAATTGAAACGGCACTATTAGGGCTGGTGCCAAACGTAACTGATGTAGATAGGTCATCAAAATCTGGGCGTCTAATATCTTTTGACCAACCTAAACGAACAATCACATCTTCACTTACATTCGCGGCTAAATTGAATCGAGGTAAAAAGAAATCGTAATCACCTTTAGACGTTAGCTGAGTAACCAGTTCGTTGCCACTTCCATCTTGAGTAACAGAGTTACCTAGCGATGTAACTTCAGTCTCTAAATAACGTAGGCCAAAGTTACCGCGAAACATGCCATACTCAAAATTTGCTTGTGCATATAAGGCATGTGTTTCTTCTTCAATATCAAAAAACGCATTTACTTGAGACGTTGGTGAACTTATTGGACCGCGATCAGAACCCGTTATTACATTATTAGCTTCAATCGCTTGGTTAAGTACTGCTAATACAGCTTGTGGATCAGAGGATGCAAGCTCTGGGTTTATAAGTAAGAAATCACGAAGATAGAGTGCTCGCCCATCACCATCGTTAAAGTTATCTGGGCCCGCTGTTAATAATTGTGCAAATAAATCACCCGTTGGGCTATCAGCCATATTTCTTAAACCAACGTTAGAGCGAACTTGATCCGACACACTACTCGTTTTACTGTAGCGGTAACCAAAATCGACTGACGTTATTACATCATCTAAGTAATATGTAAAATCTGTACGAAACGCATCTTCTGTATTTTCTGACTCATCTTGCCCTTGGTTTACGTCACGTAGAACAACATTTGCAGGGTCGAGTAATTGAGCCATTGTTGGCGCGTTTGCCTCCCCCGTTGCAATCCCAAACGTAAGTGCATCACCTGTAAGATCATACTCAAAAGGAGTCCCGTTTTCATTTGACGAATTAGTAGCAACATTTGGATTTATAAAATTAAGCGTTGTATTAAAGCTTGGTGTAGTTGAATCAGAACGAGAGGTTGAGGCTTCAACACTTGCAAATAATCTATCGCCTTGCCATTCGCCCCCAATTCTAAATATTTTGCTCTTTGTGATGCGTGAATTAGTATCGCTAGAAAAACGCAAGTTAGGATCGCCACCACCGTCTTCAACCGGAATTACGCCTCTTACGGCCGCTTGTATGCTGCCTAGGTTTTGTCCGTCCAGTGAACCAAAATTAACTGTTTCAAATTCACTCGGTATTGATACATTTCTAAGATCACTTAGGCCAGATGCTTGTACTCTTGAGCTTTCTTGGCGGCGCTCTTGATCGTTAACAACTGCATCAAAAAAGAATTTCATATTATCGTTTGGTGCATATTCAAATGTACCTGCGAAGTTTTTTGTCTCGTATTCGTAATTATCGTAATCTTGAATTAAAAATTGTACTGGTAGAAAATCAAACGATTGTGCACTTGCAGCACCACTATCAGCGGCTACCGAATTATCTCTATCTGCGCGAGGACGAAATGCGGTTACGTCTTGCTCACTGTAACTACCACTAAATACAACACCAAACTTACCGCCCGAATCAAGCTCCCAGTTATCACCCCAAGCACCTGATACCCTAGGGGTAACGCCATCTGTTGATAAGCTACTATCTTCACCTTGAACTCTAATTGAGCCTAGAGTTTCATTTAACTGTAACGGGCGAATTGTTTTAAGGTTTATTGTTGCGCCCACAGAGCCTTCGATTGTTTTTGCTTCAGGTGACTTAATTACTTCTACACCAGAGATAATTGCAGCTGATACATCCTCAAAACTAATGCCACTTCGTCCAGACCCTGAGCCAACTGTTGATACGCCGTTCACTTCAGTGCGATTAGCATTGGTACCACGAATTTGAACACCCGTACCTACCCCTGCTTCACGAGTAATTTGAATCCCTGTTACGTTTTCAAGTACTTCTGCGAGGTTTTGATCTGGTAGCTTACCAATATCTACAGCCTCGATAATTTCAACAAGGCTATCTGCTGAACGCTTTTGTGCAAGTGCATTTGTAAGTGATTGTCGAATACCTGAAACCTCGATAACCTCAAGATCGTCTGCAGCTTTTTTTGGAGCTTCTTGCGCCTGTGTAGACAAAGACATACCAAGTGCGGTTGCCGATATAACTGCCAGTGTAATTTTAGATAACTTGTGACTCATAGTTTTTTTCCTGTGTGTGTGAAATGCTATGTTTAACCAGCTACTTTATTGTTTTTATTAAAAGCCCTTTCTTATTACAAAGTCTTAACTTTATATTTACACCCACACCTACAAAGGTCAACCTTTTGGTAATGAATTTAGATCAAATATTATGCAATGTGTTATTACCAAAATAGAAAAACCTAACTAAATTTCAAGTTAAAAGCAAAAATTACATTTTAAGTTGATGTTATTTATGGTTTTTAAATTCTATTAGAAATAGGACTGTCAATAACAAAGGTTAGAATAGTTATCGTTTTAAAAATGAAATAATTTAGGCAGGAGAAACCGATGATGTTGGGCGTGCTTAATAAACAGCATTATTGGTTAACCAATTTAATTGTTTTTTAGTCAAGTAGCGTAATTCTGGAGTGAGTTTTTTTAAGTACTGTTTGTTAGTATTATCGAAAATATAAAATTGAAGAATTTGAGGATCAAAAAAGGCGGTAAAACCGCCTTTTTAATGTGATCTAATGTTTAACTATTATTACAGCTTGTAGCTTAAACCTAAGAATAAACGTGGGCCGTAGTCATTCACTTCACCTAAGTTACCTTCAACAAAGAAGTCTTGTGATTTAGGTGCGCTGAACAAGTTAATTGCTTCTGCTTTAACTCTAAAGTGCTCATCAATTTTGTATGATGCGCGCATTTCCCATACGCCTACGCCATCAACATAACGAAGTCGAGTACCATTTGTAGTATATGGTTGGAAATACTCACTACGATATTTGTAAATAACAGCAGTATCAAATCCACCAATTTGGTAGTACAGCTGGCTGCTAAATACATGCTTTGAGAAACCAGGTACTGAAGCCGACTCAATAATACCGTCAGTTAACTGTGTAGTATTACCATCTACGTCAGTCTCAAACGTATCGCCGTATAAGCTATCTTGGAACTCAAAATCAGTGTCTGCATAGTTGTAACCAAATTTCATACCGATGCCATTATCCCAGCGGTAAGAAAATGAAGCTTCAAGACCTAATATTTCACTGTCTTCATCTGATGTAACAGAGTTAGTAATTGGTAATGAAACAGTTTCACCGGCAACAGTAAAATCTTCAATTACTGTTTGTTGTTGAAAACCACCGTTGAACTGTTTGTAGTATAAGCTTAACGCTAAGATTGAATCTTCGTTAGGGTACCATTCAAACGCAGCGTCGTAGTTCCACGACATAAGCGGTTGAGTGTCCGGGTTACCAGAGCCATTTACACCCACTAATAAATCGCTGATTGAGGTTGCTGTACCTTCTGTATCTTCTTGGAATGTACGGCTGTAACCTAAATCAGATGGATCTGCACGTGACATACCACGGTATATACCTGCACGGAATAAAATATCTTCACTGTAGTCAATAACTAGGTTAAAACTTGGTAAATACTTCGTGTAGTCACCACCGCTTTTTATTTTATCCAATGAACCATTATCAGATTCAACCAGAGAAAGTACACCGGTGTCGCTTGTTACTACGTCAAAGCTATTTCTAAAACCAATCGAAGTTACTTCTGTGTCTACAATACGAAGACCAAAGTTACCGCGAATGAATTTACCAAACATTTCAGTATCGTAGTTAGCCATTAAGTACACTGATGTAGTTTTTTCTGTTACATCAATTGTACCTGCATTTTCATATTCAACTTCTGGGTAAGCAAACACACCATCAGCGTTAGAACCAGCTACAGCTTGTGAGAAACATACGTTGTCGTATGTAGCCCATGATGAACCTGTACCGCTATCTACAACGTTACCGTCACTATCAACATTTGTTACGATATCGCCATCAGATACACTTGATAAAAAGCCTGATTCAGGGAAATCGATTTGACAACCTTGTAATACGTCAAGCGCTTCAGTACCAGAGTCTAGTGTAAATTCGTTTCTTGAACCGTTACCTTGGCTACCACCATACTGTAGGAAGGTCATTTCAGATGTTCTAATACCACCTTGAATACTGGTGAAAACATTGCCATCTAAGGTATAGTCAAAATCTAGTCGCGCTGAGATAACTTCGTTTTCACGAACATTTTCACGGTCAAGTCGTGTTCTTAGGCTATCTGTAAAGTTTGAAATATCTGTTACGTCAAAATCTGTCAGTGTGAAATGAGGGATCTCATCGCCCATATCCCAAGAAAAGAAATTACGACCTGATGTTCTACCACGGTTAGATATTTGAAGTTCTTCACGTTCAGTTTTTGAATACGCTAAATCTAAGTCAACAGTTAGTCTATCAGTAACTGTATGTTCTATATTTATACCGTAACCTTGGTAGTTTTCTTCACGAGAAAATTGCTCACCCGCTGATTCAATACGCTCTTCACCTTCCCAATGTAAAATACCGCCTACATCATTAGTAACAAGTGTTGGACCTGTTACGCCAGGTGTTGCACGTTTTTGTAAAAAGATTAAATCGTGGCGTGCTTCTTTTTGTGTTCTATCTGATATTTGTGCATCAAAGTTAACATCCCAATCAGCTGACGGTTGGTATTGCAGTGCAAAAAACATTGCATCACGTTCATCTGATGTCTCATTTTGACGGTAGCTTCGGCTGCTGCCAGTCCAAGCGTAAGGAGTACCATCACTTACTGCTTTACCTGTTTCAGGATCAATTTCTGTATCGTAACCTTGGTTGCTACTGCCACTAACTTGGTCTTCACAGTCGCCTGCGCTGCTACGATAAAAACCTTCATTGGTATTATTAGGATCGTTTAAACACGCCCATAATGAAGAACCTGATGGGCTAGAGCTTCTGTATTCAGCTTCTGGTTGGCTGATATCTTGGCGCTGTACACCAAAAGACACACCAACGGCTTGGCCGTTATCAAATTCAAACTGGTCAACATAACTAAACGTGCCACGGTAACCCGCGTCACTTTGCAGTGAGTTATCTACATTACCTTCATCAGGGTTGTAGTTTAATTTAACTTCAGCTGATACACGTTGCTTGCCAAAATCAAGTGGAGTTATAGTTTCAAGTGCAATAACACCTGCAACACCACCTTCAATCATTGACGCATCTTGCGTTTTATAAATTGCTACTTTTTTTACAAGTTCAGACGGAAACTGCGAAAAGTTAACTGAGCGGTCACCACTACCATTAGTCGCTTCACGACCATTGATATGCGTTGCACTTAAAAATGGACCAAGACCACGAATAGTGATTTCTGTTGCACCACCGTTTTCACGGTGAGATGCAGCACCTGTAATTGATTCCAGTGCTTCACCGATTGACAGTGCTGGTAAATCACCAATATCTTCAGATGACAGGCCATCAACTACCGTTGTTGCTTCACGTTTAATTGCTATTTGGTCTTGAATCGTTCTACGTGTACCTGTAACACTAATTATTTCAACGTCTTCTTCAACTTCTGTCGCTTTTCCCTGATCTTCCTGTGCGCTTGCTGTAAATACGCAAGAACTTGCCATACCTGCGATGACCGCTGTTCTTACCCATTTTGCAACTGGGCGCATTGCAAACTGCCCTGTTGTAGAATTATTGTTATCTCGTGACTTCAACGACATTTGAATTCTCCGCTGGTTGTTGTTGTGTGATTTTAGTGTGTTAGCTTGTTATGCTTATGTATATTTTATGTGACCTTTGACGTTAATATACTTAAACGCAGCACGATGATCAACCAATTTGACGTTTTAATATTACCATAAGGTATACCAATTTTAACTTAGCGGCATTACCAGTAGGTCAGGCAGATTTTTTACTAGAATATAAACCGCTCTAAACTAGTTTATAAATGGGTAATGTAGGTTGAGAAAAGTGTGGTGATTATTAATGAATAATAAAAAAGCCCCAAATTTGGGGCTTTTAAAAGTTAACTGATTAATTGGTTATTTAATCGTTTTGTATTTTCCATGTAGATCCAACACCGACTTCAGATGACTGAATATAATGAAGACCTTTAGCACCTGCCTCTGCCTGAAGGCCTGCAGGGTCGGTTTCTAATAACGTACTTGTTGCTGTAACGTACTCAAGTACTTCTTTGCCATTAGTTGCTGGGTCTTGGTCAATTGCACCATCAGTATCGAATGCGCCATTACCATTTAGTTTTCTAATTTCAACCCAGTCACCGCTTGCATCGCCTGATACTCGACTATCCATATAACCAAAGTTGTTACTTAGCACCGAACTATCATGATTAATTAAGTCACAGTCATATTCAAAAGCATGGTCACTTTCAAGTGTATTTGGGTAAAATAAGCCTTGAGTTGTAGCACTGCTATTTATTGTGTCTTCGTCTGTTTGATCACCTAAACCATTAGCGATTAAATTACCATTAAAGGTTATTTTAAATGCGTTTTTAGTTAAACCATAAAGCACTGGTGCATCAGCGGCTGTTAGATCATCACAGTCACTAACGGGGGCACGCGAACCTATTTCAGTACTAAATACGATAGGCTGCTGTGAGTTCAAAACCGTATTATTTGTTACATTTAGTGTAAAGTCGCCAGCCGCATCAAGTACAGCTTGGTTACCCGAGTTTGGCACACCGCCGTCAGCTTGCGAAAATGGATTTGCCGTAAATACAATACCGCCCGCTTCTTTATTACCAGAACGAATACCTGCAATGTAGTTGTTACTCACGGTGTGACCAAGTGGCGTAATCATCACGCCTGCAGGTCTATCGCTTGAGCTTGCAATATCTGTAGTACGAATAATAATGTTGTCTGTAACACTATTAAATCCACCATCTTCTAATGAAATACCCCCATTAGGATTTACGATTGTATTGCCTTTGATGGTTGCACCAGAAGTTTGTACACGCATTAAACGACGACCCGTTACAAAGTTTTCTACGCGGTTATACTGAATAGTAAAGTTTGCGTTATCAGCTGCACCGCTACCCGTTGTACTACCTGCATTGATTAAGTATAAACTTGATTGATCAAAGTTTGGATTATCACTGTCACTAAATAAATTATATTGAATAACGTGATCAGAGCTTGATGATGATATTTTTATCACAGACCCTTTTTCTGCTACATTTCGATTAGAGAATGTATTTCGCTCAACCAACGCACTTTGACCTTTTATCATCAGCCAATGGTATTCAGAGTTATTGAGTGTAGCTTCTTCTCCATCCATCGTGTTTTGCGAAAAAGTAAAGTTATCCCCTTCTGAGTAAATAACAGCACCTTCTTCGGTTTCACAAAATGCACCCGCTTTAGTATCTATATTCTTAAAGGTAAGCCCTGTTAATCCAGCGCCATCTACTCCAGCAGCTACATGCACACATACTTCACCGCTAAGTACAGGAGTTTGACCTTCTACAGCGCGAAGCGTTACTGCACTGGTTAATAAAACTGCGTCCATATCAGCATAAACACCGGTGTTTAAGCCAATAACATCACCATCAGCTAAACCGCCACTTATAGCACCAAGGAGTGCTTCAGGGTTACTAACTAATTGTGTGTAAACTAATGTATCAAGTGAGTTTGTAACCTCACTCGCAAAACCATCGTTATCTGTATACGTAGCTTTTACCGACATTATTGAGCCAGCGTAAGCAGAAGGTGTAAATGTTTTACTATTACTGTCGGCTACTTCAACGCCATCAGCAGACCAAGTATAAGTAACGTTTGCCTCTTCAACACCGTTGTTATCAGTTATCTCAGCGGTTAACTCGCCACTTGTCAAATAAGGCGCTACGCCCATAATGGCGACGCTACCGGCTTCGTCAACCGCAACAGCAGAAACAGCAATTGTTTCCTCTGATGTATTATCCTCGATAAATCCATTATCATCTGTGTAAGCAACTTGAACACTTATCTTTTGACCTAAAAGTGATGCATCAACTGTAAAGGTGCTTTGTGTTGCGCCATCTATCTCTTGTGCGTCAGCAAGCCATTGGTAAGTAATATCTCCTGTTGCCCCGTCGGTATCAGCAACTTCTGCGGTTAATATATTACCAACGGTTGGCGTGCCACTAATTGTAACTTCGCCTTCTGAGTTTGTTCGTGCTACAACCTCTGTACCCGTTGAAGTCACAGACTCGTTAAACCCACGGCTATCTTCAAAAGATGCACTAACTGTTATAACTGTACCAAACTGTGCGTCTGTTAACGTAAGCGTTGAAAGTGCTTCATCTGCAATCTCTACGTCATCAGCAAACCATTTATAAGTTACTGTATCGCCATCAAAGCCATTTTCGTCAGCTACATTGGCTGTTAGTTGCGAACCAACTAGAGCGTCGCCCGTAATAGTTAAACTTGCAGGGAATGCGATTGCGGCAACATCTGCGGTTGGATCTGTAATATGCGATTCATTAATACCGCCATCATCGGTATAAAGCCCTTGAACTGTAATTGGTAACCCTATCTGATCGTCAGTCAATGTAAACGAAGCGCTATTTGCACCTGTAATTGCCTCACCATCTGCATACCAATAGTAAGTCACGTCACCTGAGATACCATCAGGGTCACTAACTTCAGCTGTTAATGTTTGTCCGCTTGTAACAGTTCCACTAAGAGCAATAGAGCCCAAGTTGTTGTCATTGTTGTTTGAGTTTGTGTCACAACCAACTATTGCAGCTGCAATAGCGCATAGCGCAAAATGTTTTAATTTCATGGTGGCTCTATTCTCCAAATTTATGGTTTTAATATTTGGTTATCTATTGTGTGTGTTACCAAATAAATCATGCGTTTATTACCAAATTCATTTAAATTGCAAATAAATTGTTAACCAACTTGGTAATATAACCATAATAAAATAACTTTTTCCACTATCCCCACCTAATTAAATAACAATAAATAAACATAAAGTTAACCCTGCACTGTTGTCCCAGGTCAAAAATTGAATTCAATCATGCACAATTACTGCGAAAATACATAACCTTAGAGTAAAAAATTGGTTTTACATGGGGTTAAGTAAATCAGATTTATTTAATATATATGAAGTATTCTTATTTGAAGACTATAAGAAAATTAAGAAATGAAGTGAGTTTGTATAAAAAGGATTATTTACAGAGAGAATGAAAAATAAGGGTAAAAAAGGGGCTATTTTCTTGCCCCTTTTTTATTAAGTACTGGTTTATAAAATAGCGTTATTATAAAACTCTACAGGCTCATTTGAGCCCAAAGCAACAGGCACACGTTGATGCAAGCTAGTTGGCGCAATATCTAAAATACGCGTTCCTCTAGAGGTTGCTTTACCACCTGCGTTTTCAACTAAAAGCGCTAACGGGTTTGCTTCATAAAGCAGTCTTATTTTTCCGTTATCGTTACCACTGCGTTTATCTTGCGGATACAAAAATAACCCGCCTCGGCATAATATACGATGAACGTCGCCTACCATCGCTGCATTCCAACGCATTGAGCTTTTTTCAAAGCTTTCACAGGTGTAAAGCAATTTATCAAAATACACTTGTGTCGGTTCGTCCCAATAACGGTAGTTAGCCATATTAACGGCAAATTCACGACTCTGCTCTGGCACACTTAACTGCTTATTTGTCAGTAGATAACCGCCATGCGTTGAGTCTAATGTATAACAACGCGTTGGACCGCCAGTACTCATTACAAGTAATGATGAAGGGCCGTATAACACATAGCCTGCACATACTTGATTTACACCAGGCTGACTAAATTGCTCGTCGCTGTCGAAGGCAACATCATCACGGGCTAAGTAAATAGTAAATATAGTGCCTATTTGCCCATTAACATCAATATTAGAAGAGCCATCTAGTGGGTCAAAAGCAACAATAAACTTACCTTCAGGGTGGCCACCTACCGCATGATCTTCTTCCTCTGATGCAACTGATCGAACGCTGCTGTCGTCAAGTAGTATGTCTTTAAGTAGTTGGTTTGCGATTACATCTAGCTTTTTTTGAACTTCACCTTGGATGTTTTCATTCAATGTTGAACCTAAAACACCGGCTAATTCACCTTGGCTTACTCGAAAAGCAATTTCTTTACTGGTCGCTAAAATTGTGCGAATAAGTAAAATAAGATCGGTATCTACACCGTCTTCTTTTAATACTGTATTTAGTCTTTTCATGCGCTATACCTATTTACACAATTTAGATCGTCAAAGCATTGCTCTAGTCTTGCAACCATACTTTGCTCTGAATGACGCAACCATACGCGAGGGTCATAGTATTTTTTGTTTGGCTTATCATCCCCATCAGGGTTACCAATTTGCTCTTGTAGGTATGCTTGGTTATCTTTGTAGTAGTCTAAAATACCTGTCCAACACGCCCACTGCGTATCGGTATCAATATTCATTTTAACTACACCATAGGTTAAAGACTCTGCAATTTTATCGTACTCAGAACCACTACCACCATGAAACACAAAGTTAATTGAGTTGCTTGGTAGATTAAATTTTTCTGATACGTAAGCTTGTGAATCTTTTAAAATAGTTGGTGTAAGAACAACGTTTCCTGGCTTATATACACCGTGAACATTGCCAAAAGACGCTGCAATTATAAAGTTAGGGCTAATACGACTTAAACGTTCGTAAGCAAATGCAACATCTTCAGGCTGAGTGTATAAAGAAGAGCTGTCTAGGTGTGAGTTATCAACACCGTCTTCTTCGCCGCCCGTGCAGCCAAGCTCAATTTCAAGCGTCATACCTATTTTTGCCATACGCGTTAAGTAACGTTCACAAATTTCGATATTTTCTTCTAAAGACTCTTCTGACAAATCAATCATATGCGAGCTAAACAGTGGTTTGCCAGTCAGTTCAAAGTGTCTTTCACCTTCATCAAGCAAACCATCAATCCAAGGTAGTAGCTTTTTAGCTGCGTGATCAGTATGAAGCATCACTGCTACTTCATAATGTGCTGCCACTGAATGTACATATCTTGCAGCACTTACCGCCCCAAGCACTGCTGATTGTTGCTCTGGTAAAGATAAGCTTTTACCACAAAAAAATTGAGCTCCACCATTAGAAAGCTGAATAATAACGGGCGAGTTTTTCTTTTTAGCAGCTTCTAGCGTCGCATTTATAGATGTTGTACTAACAACATTTACCGCTGGCAACGCATATTGATTAGTACGCGCATGTTCATACACAGCACTTACTTCATCGCCAACGATTACGCCTGGCAGTATTGTTGGGGCTAAATAATTCATTTATGAAATCCTTTCTATTTTAAAGCCTGGATACAAGAATCAGTAATTGCTTGCCAATTTTCTTGTTCAACCCACTCTTTTTTCGCTATCCAAGTACCGCCAACGGCGAATACATTATTTAAAGAAAGATAGTCCATTTTGTTACTTTCGCTAACGCCGCCTGTAGGGCAAAAGCTGACTGCTCTAAATACTGACGACACAGCTGATACAAAAGGTGCTCCTCCGGCAAGCGAAGCCGGGAATAATTTTTGCTCTTCAAAGCCATATTCAAGTGCCATTAAAATATCACCTGTGTTTGATACACCAGGAAGTACCGGCACATTACATTTAGCAAGAGCAGTAAGTAGCGCAGGAGACACCGCTGGCGTTACAATAAAGTCAGAACCCGCTTCAAGTGCTTGCTCTAAAATGTCAGTATTTATGACTGTACCCGCACCGACTTTTAGCTCTGGCACTTGTGCCTTAATAGCTTTTAATGCTTCTAAAGAAGCCTCTGTTCTTAGTACTACTTCAACTAAAGTAAGGCCAGCGTTAGCCATAGCTTTCGCTATTTGAACACCTTGCTCTGGCGTATCAGCTTGAATTATAGGTAGCAGTGTTTGTCCTGACATAAGTTCAGAAAAGCGAGTCATAACGTTGTTCCTTTATAAAAAGTAATGCGGCCGAGGTATGGCGGCCTTTAATGTTTAATTATTTTGTTATACCAATTGCATTAAATTAATGAGCTATTATAGCGACAAGAAAATAGCTCAATAACAAGGCTAAAATTATGATACATAGTTGTTCTATATAAATAATTTTTAACGTAGTTAGTGAGTTATTTAATACGCTAAGGTGATCATGTTTTTAATAAAATTGGTATCAGATACCAGCTTCAACCATTGCTAGCTGAAATATATCTTTTGGAGCAATAGCGCCAGGCTGTTGTATAACAGCACCTGCTGCTTTTGCAGCAAGTTGTACAGCACTTGAAATTGGTTTATCAGATAAACGAGCACCTAAATAAACACCGTTAAAGGCATCGCCTGCGGATGTAGTATCTACAACATTTGTTACCGGTATTATGGTGTGGCTTTGAAGGGTATCGCCCTCTTTTGTCACTACCGATTCAGGGCCATTTTTAACAACAATTTCTTCAATTTGGTAAGGTTTTAAATATTCAACAACCGCTTCTACGCTATGAACGTCATAAAGTGTTGTTAAATCTTCAACGCCAGGTAGGGTAATATCTGCAAGCGTAAAGGCTAAATGATATTGCTCTTTAGTTTCCTCTACACTATTCCACAAACGCGCTCTGTAGTTAGGATCAAAAACTATTTTAACCCCAGCATCTTTGAGCTGCTTTACAACTTTCCAAAAATGCTCACGTGCACTTTCTTCAATTATTGCTAATGAAATTCCTGAAAAGAAAAACATATCACCTTGGCTAAGCTGCTCGAGTGCATCAGCATCTAAAAAATCAACAACCTTTTTAGCTGCAGAATCATTACGCCAATAAATAAAGCTACGCTCACCATGCTCATCGGTTTCTATGTAATACATGCCAGGTACTTTGGTATCGTGAGCAAATACGAGTTGTGTATTTATTTGTTCACTTTCAAAGCGTTCTAGCATTTTTTTACTTAAATTATCTTGACCTAAAGCCGTAACAACCGAAGTAGTAACCTGCGGGAAGCAACGTTTTAAATACACTGCAGAATTATAAACATCGCCTGCAAATGATTGGTGTAGTGTGGCTGCGCTCATAGCTCTAAGCTCGACCATGCATTCACCGATAAAGTAAATATTTTTCATCTTGGAAGTTACCCTATGTAGTTAACTGCTATGCGCTTATACAAAACATGTTGGCATAGCAGTTATTATCTAGATTATTGAGGCTTTTTAAGAGGTTCTATTTTTGGAATTAAAATCCAAACAGCTGCCATTGCTATAATGGCTAAAGAAGCACCAATAACAAATGCTGGCGTATAGTTACCATCAGCAGTAAGAATAGGCACAAGCGATGTAAGGCCTACAGCACCAAGTTTTGCCGCCATACCAGAGAAACCTGATAATGTACCTACAGCTTTTTTGCCTAACAAATCACTTGGTAGTGTTTGCACGTTACCAATTGCAGTTTGAAAACCAAATAATATAACAGCCATAATTAGTACCGCTGTCGTTGGTCCGCCTGGATTTGCCATTGCAAGTAACGCAGGTAACATAATTAAACAGCCCAGCGTTATAGTTAGCTTACGTGTTTTATCTGTATTCCAACCGGCTTTGAGTCGGTTTTGAGCTAATAAGCCACCAAACCAAGCACCAAACATAGCGCCAACATAAGGTACCCAACCATATATACCAATAGACTTAACATCCATGCCGTATACTTCGTTTAGGTAAATAGGTATCCAAAAAACAAATAACCACCAAATAGGGTCAATCGCAGCAGAGGCAATAATTACACCCCAGCTTTGCTTACGAGAAAGTAACTCAGCAGTTGAAGGGTTATATTCTTCTTCGTCTTCGCCTGTTACATCGCCATTATCATCAACACGTCTTTGACCTGTTAAGATATATTCACGCTCTTGTGCAGTAAGCCAAGGATGAGAGTTAGGCGGCGCTTTAACCAAAATTAACCAAGGCACTAACCAAAGAAAACCTAATACGCCCACAAAAACAAACACCATTTGCCAGCTAAAGTAGATAGTTAAATAAGCAATTAAAGGAATAGCAATAATACCGCCAATAGCAGCGCCAGAGTTAAAAATACCCTGTGCTAAGGCACGCTCTTTAGTAGGAAACCATTCAGCATTACCTTTAGCTGCGCCCGGCCAGTTACCGGCTTCTGCTACACCTAAGATTGCGCGAAAAATACTAAGGCTAAGTACACCTTGTGCAAATGCATGTGCAACGGTTGCAATAGACCAAACACCTATCGATAAAACAAAACCGAAGCGTGTGCCTACCCAGTCAAATATTTTACCAAATATGGCTTGACCAAATGCATAAGCAAATACAAACACAATTGAAATATTAGCGTATATTTGTTTGCGTTCTAGCGCTGATTCATCAGGAAATAAATCTTCAACAATGTCCGGCCAAAGCACACTAAGTGCTTGACGGTCGATATAGTTAATAATGGTAGCTAGCGCAATTAGCGCTATAACCCACCAACGTAAGCCTTTAAGTTGCATAATTAATCCTCAAGAAAGTCTTCACGCGCTGGGCTAAAAGTATCAATCAGGATTCCGCCTGTTGGGCAGGTAGCTCCATGATCTGCAAATGGTGGGATTAAGCAGCTATCACCCGGTTTTAAGATTTTAGTTACGCCATCAATGTTAAAGTGGAACTCACCTTCAACAACATACGTTACTTGAGAATGTCTGTGAGCATGGTTATAACCAATAGCCCCTTTCTCAAACCAAATTTTAACAGCCATTAGCTCTTCGTTATAACCTAGCATTTGACGTTTTAGACCATTTCCTAAATCTTCAATTTCGGTCTCGTTGCCAAATGAAAAGTTTGCGCTTTGCTTTTGCATCCTATTTACTCCTGATTATTGTTCATCATATAAACGCCTAATCGGCCATTTAAAGTGAACTCTTTATTTTGATAATTGAATGTATTTTTAGCTGAGGTTGGTGCTTTATTAATAGCCACTAAATATGACTTGCCTTTAATATCAAGTTCAACAAGTGTTAAATCGCCCTGCTGACTATATTCAAGCTTTGTAACTCTACTAACAGCTTCTAACGTATATTCTTTACTTGGATTGTATTCACCGTGAGGCTCTAATACAGATATAAATTTATGATGCTTTTGACCCTCAACACGACGAATAAAACCGTTTTCGTTGCGTAAGTTAAAATCAGGGTCGTTTGCGCCTATTTGAGTAAACAAGAAAGACTCATCACCTTTAACCAAACTCGTTTGAGTATAAAAGCGACCATTTTCGTTTAACCACGTTACTTTAGCTAAACCACTTTGAGGTTGCGCTTGAGCTTTAAGCCATAGATGCTGGTAGCCATTTTTAGTACCTAATGCAGACAGTTGTGTTGCATTCGCTTTTAGCTCAAAGCTGGTATCTATAAGCTGACCTTTATAATGCAAAGGCAAATCAAGCTGATGCGCTTTATTTGCAGCAACATCAAATATATCAAGTGCAACTGTGCTTTCAAGCTCTGGTAAGTTAATAAGTGCAAGCGTACGTTCAAGATCAACGCCTTTATAAGCTGTGCTTATTTCGCCGCTTGAAACCGTGCCGTATTCATTCGTTTCGAAAAAGTTAAGTGTAGGGTAATTACTATTTCCTACTTCAACATTTGCATTAAAATGCGTTGTTTCGTCAACCACTACCGTATTGTGCGCAACAGTGTGTTTAGCGTAAGTTTCGTTTTCAGGTAAATAACGACCGCCGTATTTAGCTTCTACATTTAAAAAACGTGCTGCGCCATAATCAGATACAATTTCATTACCGTGGTCGTAAAATTGCCATGTTAGTTTATCAAAATGACCGTGACCTAAGCCTTGTGCAGCAGGTTTAAATAGTAGAGCTTGATCGCCACCTACCTGCGTTCTCATTACAACTAAAGCACCTTGTTTACCGTCATTACCATCGCCGAAGGCAACAGATTTAAACGAATAAGGTTTTGCCATGTTGTTATCAAGTGCTTGAGCTACTTTTAGCCCATCACCAGAGAGAATTATTTGGTCTTGTTGCTTAGCAATATCAAGGTAGCCTGCGTCGTTAGTTAATCCATACGCTGCAGTTACACCATTAACTAACTCAATAGTATCGATACCTTTACTTTTTATTGCATCGTTAATTGGGAAAAACAAACCGTTGTAGCTAAGTTGAATCGTCGTATCAATCGCTTTTAATAATATGCCATCGCGATATTCGAAGATTTTTCGTTGTGGTTCGTTGTTTTCAATCGCTTTAGCAAACGTTACAAAGGGTAATAGTGCAAAGCGTTGATAGTAAGGACCTTCGTTATAGTAACCTTGTGGTGAAAACAGCATTTCTAGCTGCTTAATAAAGCCACCTTTACCCGACT
The DNA here is from genome assembly GCF_002836155.1 of Pseudoalteromonas sp. GutCa3. Taxonomy (NCBI): domain Bacteria; kingdom Pseudomonadati; phylum Pseudomonadota; class Gammaproteobacteria; order Alteromonadales; family Pseudoalteromonadaceae; genus Pseudoalteromonas; species Pseudoalteromonas sp. GutCa3. The sequence goes on from NZ_PJBK01000083.1 coordinate 28,118, forward strand.
TTTCTAAATCGTATAATGATTTTTCTACCCACTCAGGTTCACCTAATACATACCCTGCCATGCCAACACCCGCTGTTGCCCATGTTCCATGGTTATGTACTTTATTAAATGTAGAGGGTTGGCCTACTGATGTGAACAACGAAACAGGACGTAGTAAGTCATCCTCGATTGTTTTAATGTTATCGGCATTTAACGAGTCATGAATTAGATCATAAGCTTGTATTGTGTACACAAGCCACATTGCTTCATTTAGGCTTTGCCAAAAAAACTTACCTGGATTTTGCGAGTCCATTTTACGTTTTGGATGCAGACCAAGCGTTGGGTATAATTTTGCATACTCAAGCAACATATCACGCACGTAATTTGCATATTTATCATCTTGGCTTAGTTGATAAATGATGCCTGCGTTATACATAAGCTGATAATTTTTTTTGTGGCGTTCATGTGTATAACCACCACCACCATCTTTTGGTACAGGTACCGCAATTGGTTGAGCTATTTGTTCGTCTACTTGCGCTTTTAATAGCTCAAACGCAGTAGAAAATTTACCTTCGCTGCCTATTGCTTGACGCATATGACTTACGTCATCAGTAGTAATTACTAAGTTTGGGTGCGCTGCATGCGCACCCAATGATGTAAGTAATGTAAGTGCTGCTACAGCCGCTATTTTAAAACCTGTTTGGCATTTTAATAAGTACATAGTATTTACCCTGCCTTATTTAAAATGTTGTTATTTTTTAATACTGCTGTATGTGGGCCTTTAACTCTTAGTTCTTTAACACTTGGTGCTTTAGTTACATCAAATGTATTATCTGAGATTTCAGTTTTAGGCTCGCCTACTGTGTGCTCTACAACAATAGGAGCAGATTTAACAAATTTATTATCTTTGATATTAGTAACCTGAACACCGTGAACATAAATGCTCGCTTGCTCTTTGTTACGCTTACCAAGGCCGACGTTATTAAGCGTGTTATTTGTCATTTCAAAATGAGGGCCAAATGTACTTTCATCAGTACCACCACGGTAAAGCTTAAGTACACCACCTTGCACATCATTAAATGTATTATTATTTACAATAACGTATTCCGCGTTATAAACACCTAAGTCTTCAATTTCAGTATTTAGACGTAAAATGTCACCTGTTACTGTATTAAAGGTATTACCTGTAACAATAATTTCGTCAGCCATTGCACCTTTACCAGTGATAAAGAAATGGAATGAATGATTAATATCTAAAGCATTTAACTCTGAGTTGGTCATTACAAAGCGGTAATTATCAACCATACCCCATTTTTGCGTACGAACAATGCTGTTACCTATTGCATCTGGCGCGTTTTCACCTGAAATAGATAAACCATCTAGTTTTAAGCTGCCGCCATCATGTATTTCAAACAAGGTAGAGCGTTGAAAAGTAAGTTTAGACTTTGTGTTCTGCTTTGCTTTAATTGTCAACGTTTTATCAATTTTAACCAGTTTAGAAACATCATACTGGCCAGGCGCTAGTTCTAGAACATCGCCCGACTCGGCATTATCAATAGCGTCTAGTAATGCACTTACATCAGCTTTAACAGAATGTGTCTTACCAGAATCAAAATCAACTAAAGCAGGTACTTTTGCATACCAGCTAACACCGGTATCTTCTTTTTTAAGTACTTTTAAATCGCGCTTTGCACCTACATTTAAACTTTTAGATGTTGGGTAAAGTAGACCATTACTTGCTTTTTTAAGCGTGATTTTTTCTTTTTTTACACCGTACGTTAGCTCAGAAAGTACTTTTGTATCAGCAATGTTGTTACTTAGTACCAGCCCGCTTACATCATCAAATGTTGTAAATGGCTGTTCACCATCTTGATTTATGATTAAGTTGTTTTTCATTACGCTATCTTTAGGTGCAGCGCTACGCTCAGCATCGCTACCAGCGGCAAGTTGAATATGACGCACATTTATAAATGTGTTGTTTTCAATTGTCGCATTTTCAACTTGGTGATAACGATTTATAGATGAATTTGGTACGCCGTTCATCACAGTAAAACCACTGCCAAAACGATACCCTGTTAGACCTTGTAGGTAGTTATTTCTTACAATTTGGTCTTTATTGATAACGCGAATACCACCTGTGTGGTCAACACCATTACCAATAAAAATATTTTCTTCTATAAGGTTACCGTTACCATGGCGCAGCGTTAATGTACCGCGCGCTTCATAAAATACGTTATTACGAAGGATGTTTTTACCTGACTTAACCGACACAATTTCTACTTCACCATTGGTGCGTTCAAAATAGTTATTTTCTACCAATGTATGCGAATCAGTTAATGAGTAATGGCTGGTGCCAATACGTAGGGTTTCACCACCGTTCGAACCAAAAGTTGGACGGTAGCCAAAATAGTTGTTGTCTATGCGGTGATAGTTTTCCTGACTTGCTTGAGTGTTTAAACGAACAGCAACTGTCACACCTTTATTTCGTTTGCCAACTAAATGACTATGATCAAAGCGGTTATGTTGTCCATATAATGCAACCCAATAATCAGACTCTCGTTTGTCTGGATTACTGTAATTATCGATTACTGTTTGAGTAACTCGTGAATTGTAGGCTAATTCATTTTTATTTTTACGAAACTCTATTACAGCTGAGCTCGGTGTGTAGCCGTCTTTAAATACTAAACCTGAGGCTTCAAGGTATTTACCTGCAAGTCTTAGGTTCGATTGACCCGATAAAATTACTTTACCGTTAGTTTCAGCGGTCAATAAAATAGGAGAGTTTTTTGTACCTTGGCCTTCAAGTAGGATTTCGAAGTCAGACCAAGTACCATTTTTAAGTACTACTTTGTCGCCAGCAACTAGATTAGCTGCGATATCATTAAAAGCTTGTTTACTTTCTACAAAATAATCTTTGGCCGCTATTTGTGTGGATATGCAACCGATGAGAACTAGACTAAGCTTTATTGTGTTAATCAAACGCATAGTTAACTCTTTTTCGTTGTGACTGAAAGTAGTGCTTCATCAGAATTTAAAAAAGCTGACATTGCACAAAGACTTTAGTCAATTGGTGTCATGTGTGTTAAAGCGCCTTAAGCCAAAAGCTTAAAGCGCTCAATAAGGTCGAGAAGTATTACTTTTCTAGCTTTTTGAAGTAATCAAAAATTTCAGGAACATTACCTTGACCCATACCAGCGTCAAACGCTGCTTGTAGGTTAGCTGATGAACCTTCAGCGATTTTTGATTCAGTACCTAGGTCTTCTACCATTTGTAGGAAGTAGCCTAAATCTTTGTTTGCATTAGCAATCGAGAAACCAAGGTCGCTAACATTATCAACTGCATAGTTTTTACAAAATTGCATAAACGGTGAGTTAGATGGACCAGTCGACATGATGTCAAAAAGTTGTTGACGGTCAACACCAGCAAGCTCTGCAACTGCAAATGCTTGTGACATAGCACATACTGTAGTCATGCCCATGAAGTTGTTGATAAGCTTAGTTGTATGACCTGCACCTAGCTCGCCAAGATGGAAAACGTTTTCACCTTGATCTTCTAGTACTGGTTTAACTTTATTGAATGTATCAATATCGCCTGCAGCCATGATGTTTAAAAGGCCGTCTTTAGCATGTGCTGGTGTACGACCAAGAGGAGCATCAATCATGCCTGCGCCTTTAGCTGCTAAATCAGCACCAATTTTTTTAGTAGATGATGGAATAGAAGTACCAAAATCAACTAGTACTGCACCTTCTTTAATACCCGCTAGGATACCGTCTTCTGCATAAATGATTTTTTCTACAACGGCAGAAGTTGTAAGACAAAACATAACAATATCTGAACCTTCAGCTAGCTCTTTAGCAGTGCTTGCTGTTTTTGCGCCTCTAGCGACACATGCTGCAACCGCATCTTTGCTAAGGTCCATAACAATTAGCTCATAGCCTTTGTTTTGTAAATTTTCGGCCATGTTGCCGCCCATTAAGCCTAAGCCGATGAAACCGATGACTGGTTTTGACATGAATAACTCCTAAATATGTGGCGCATACTTTTATAAGAACAAGTAAAATCTACTTTAAAATACGCTGTGTCTTTGTTTCAATTTGTAGAGTAACTTTAAGCTTGAGTTATTTATAAATTAACCTGTGCAAAACGTAACTCTGATTAATTACCAATACATTGTATTCACTCAAACCAAGCAACTTACCAATTGGTATGCAAAAACTGTATTACCATACGCCTTTTTTGTCAACCAATAAGTTAACCAAGTAAATCCCATATTTTTACAAATTACATACAAATAAATTTAATATCAATTAAAATCAAACATTTAGATACAACAAACCCAATCAGATATAGGTTAACTTTTGTTGAACAATCAGTAACTTTTTTTATACTAATAGGTTGACCAATAATTGAGTGTTCTTTATTTAAATATGCAAAATTCAATAAAATGGTTCATTAATTGGTAATTTACAGTTGATGTTATTGGTAAAATTATAAAGGCCATACGTGAACAGCTTCCAACTCTAAATGGTTTTGAGGTTGTGATTTGTACGTAACGCCTACATATATGGCTAATACATATAAAAACTACAAAATGCGCTTAATAATAGCGCTTAGTTAAAAATATACTGAACTTTGAAAAAATCACTAAAGGAACTGAATAATGCGTTTATTACATACTATGCTGCGTGTTGCGGATTTAGACAAATCAATTGCTTTTTATACTGAAGTATTAGGTATGAAGGAATTACGCAGAGCTGATAACAGTGAATACAGATACACTCTTGCCTTTATTGGATATGGCGACGAAGCAGATAATACAGTATTAGAGTTAACTTATAACTGGGACGAGGACAGCTACGACTTGGGTAATGCTTATGGCCATATAGCCATTGAATTTGATGATATTTACAAAACATGTGCTGATATTAAAGCAGCCGGTGGTAATGTAAGCCGTGAACCTGGGCCTGTAAAAGGCGGTACTACTGAAATTGCTTTTGTAAAAGACCCTGATGGTTATTCAATAGAACTTATTCAGAAAAAAGATGACATGAGTAAATTTTAAATTACTTAACAACTAGTTCAAGTTATAACAATTTGCTTAATGCCAATCTGCTTATATATGGGGTCTATTTAACGTTAAGAAAATTACGCTAGAACTAGGCAAAAATTTTTGTATCTAGTTGTT
>NZ_PJBK01000084.1:0-28870 GCF_002836155.1 Pseudoalteromonas sp. GutCa3
GGCTATTTAGCCCTTTTTTTATGTTCAAAATATTATTTTTCAGGCGGTCGATAACCTTCAATTTCCACATCTTTGTTTTCAAACAAAAAGCCAACCATTTGCTCTTCTAAAAATGTGCGGTGCTCTGGGTCCATCATATTTAAATGCTTTTCGTTAATAAGCATTGTTTGCTTATGCTGCCACTGACCCCACGCTTCTTTAGAGATGTTATTAAAAATCTTTTCACCAACTTCACCAGGGTATAACTGAAAGCCAAGCCCTTCGGCTTCTTTTTGTAACTTTTGACAAAATACTGTACGTGCCATGATTGATTCTCTCTAACGCTAAATATGGGGCTATTCTATACTATTGCTGTAATTTGTTTAACCAACTTTTTAGTTGGCGCTGCTAGGCCAACCTCTATTGATTGATCAAGCGGATACCACACTAATTGTTTGTCATTTACTACATCAGGAATTTTCTTAACATTGAGCACATGCGGATTAATCTTCAGCTCAAAATGTGAAAACACATGAATAAACGCTTCAAGCTCTACTAAGTCGGCTTCTAATCCTTGCTGAGCTAAAAACATTTGAAGCTCCTCGTACTCATTAAATTCAAAAAAGCCAAATAGTCCTCCCCAAATACCGCTGTTAGGGCGTTTTTCCATAAGCACTTTATCGCCGCACTGAACAATTAACTGATGACAACTCTTCTTCGGCACTGCTTTTTTAGGTTTAGAATGTGGAAACTCTTTTACTTTACCTGCATTAAAAGCACCACAACCTGAATTTAATGGGCAAGCCTCGCAATCAAACCGGCTGCGTGAGCAAACACTCGCACCTAAATCCATCATAGCTTGATTAAATTCGGTGACATTATTTTTAGGTGTTAATTGCTCTGATAAATGCCAAAGCTGGTTTTCGACTTTTTTAACACCGTACCAACCTTCTATCATAAAGTAGCGCGCTAAGACTCGCTTAACATTCCCATCTAAAATTGGATGATGCTGTCCAAGCGACAATGATAAAACAGCCCCGGCAGTAGAGCGCCCTATTCCCGGTAAATCCATTACTTCATCAAGCGTTTGCGGAAATTCGCCTTGGTACTTGTCACGTACTATTTTAGCTGTTTTATGTAAGTTACGCGCACGAGCGTAATACCCTAAGCCGGTCCAGTGATGCAGTACTAAATCTTCATCAGCATCGGCTAAAGCAATAATATCTGGAAAGCTTTGCATAAATTTTTCAAAATATGGGATAACAGTAATAACTTGAGTTTGCTGGAGCATCACCTCAGACACCCACACTTTATAAGGTGTTTTACCCAACTGCCATGGAAGTGTTTTACGCCCATGAAGGTGATACCAATCAACGACTTGATTAGAAAACGAATTAGACTGTTCTTTATTTAAATCCAACATATTGTACTTTTACTGATGCTCAATGGCGGCTCAGTCTATTGTAGTTAATAAAAAGATCAAGCTATAGGGCGTGTAAAACCAGCTAATACTTGTGATTGCGGGCTCGGTCAGGGATAATATGCAACCATTTTTAAACACATTGTTTTTGTCAGGCCAATAATATGAGTGAATCAAGCAACACTAACCTTGAGCAAGCTAAGCAAGAAGGTAAATACATCCGCACCATTCGCAGTTTTGTAAAACGCGAAGGTCGATTAACCAAAGGCCAAGCCGCTGCAATCGAAAAATGCTGGCCAACAATGGGCCTAGAGCATAAAAACGGTATGCTTGATTTAAGCGAAGTTTTTGGCAACAACAACGATGTAGTAGTAGAAATTGGTTTTGGTATGGGTAAATCGCTTGTCGAAATGGCAACAAATGCCCCTCACCTAAACTTTATTGGTATTGAAGTACACCGCCCAGGCGTTGGTGCTTGTTTAATGGATGCCGATGAAGCAGGCATTACTAACTTACGTATTTTTGAACACGATGCAGTTGAAGTACTTGCAGACTGTATACCTAATGAAAGCTTAACAACACTACAGTTGTTTTTCCCTGATCCTTGGCATAAAAAGCGTCATCATAAACGCCGTATCGTACAAACTGAGTTTGTTGAAAAACTAAGAGCCCAACTGAAAATGGGTGGCGTTTTTCATATGGCAACAGATTGGGAAAACTATGCAGAGCATATGCTCGAAGTAATGAATGTAGCGCCTGGTTTTAAAAACCAATCAGAAACAAACGATTATGTTCCACGTCCAGATTTGCGCCCGCTTACTAAGTTTGAGCAACGCGGACATCGCCTAGGTCATGGCGTGTGGGATTTAATGTTTGAACGTACTGAGTAATTTGTAACTTTAAGCACTCACTTTTATTTTTGATAAAACTAAACATACTGTAAGGCAAAGCCATTTATGAGCGTACTAACCAACCCAAGTTTACTGTTACTTCGTAATAGCGAGGCACTAACGGGCAAATCTATCTTGGTGGTCAACTTTGTTCAAGATGGCTTTTTAACAGAGCTTAAAAAACTTAACCCGCAAAGCAAGGTAACTGCATTTAGCTACAACCATGCTAACGGTGAGTTTGCTAAAAACACCCAAGACGTTGAGATTTGTGTAAATCACACAATACCTGGTAACGGCTACGATTTAGTTATTCTTTACTATCCTAAATCAAAACCTGAGTTATTAATGGCGCTTGATAATATTCGATCTGCTATTACTGATGATGCCGAACTATTGGTGGTAGGTGAAAACAAAAGTGGTGTTAAATCAATTGAAAAGCAATTAGCTGGTAAAGCTGAGTTTAGTAACAAAATTGATTCAGCTAAGCACTGCGTTCTTTACTCATTTGCTGAGATTACCCAGCACCCTGATTTTGATATTACGACCTACCATAAAAAGTTTGTTGTTAATGTTGCCGACACCGAGTTTACAGCTATTAGTGTCCCAGGGGTGTTTAATCACGGTAGTTTAGATATGGGAACGAAAGTTCTACTCGAAAACGCACCGACAATTAAGCAAGGTAGGGTTCTCGACTTTGGTTGTGGCGCAGGTTTAATAGCAACCTTTTTAGGGCTGCATAATCCAGCACTCGAGTTTGTGTGTAGTGATGTAAGTGCACTGGCAACTTACGCAACACAGCAAACTCTAAAGCTTAACAGCATCAAAGGCGAAGCGATATTAAGTGACGGCCTTAAAAGCATTACCGGTAAGTTTGATTTAATTATTAGCAATCCACCTTTTCATACAGGTATTGCAACCGACTACACAGTAGCAGAGACATTTTTAGCAAATGCAAAACAGCATTTAACTAAAATAGGAAAGCTGAATATTGTTGCTAATAGCTTTTTAAAATACCCGCCTATTTTAGAAACGCAATTTGAAAGCTACCAAACGGTATTTAAAAATAACAAGTTTGCCGTATATAGCAGCTAGTATTATTTTTAAAAATGCTTGAGTGCAAACGCGCTCAAGCTAACCTTCGCATAAATATAAGAATTAATTTAGCTTTTTTCCTTCATTTTCTCCCGTCTTTGCTAAACTAAAACTCTAAATAATCAAAATTAATTCAGGCGATAACGAAATAATGCCTAAAAAAGTTCATCAAAGTAGCATTCGCAAAGCACTCATAAATTTAATTATGCTTATTACAGCTATTTGCTTGTCGCTATCTATTTCGATATCTACTTATTTAAGCGTAAAAGAGCAAAAGCAATTAATCATTAATAAACTCGTCATACTTTCTGAAATTGTAGCTTTTGATGCTGGTAAATCAGTAGTTGAAGATGATAGAAAAACAGAAGAAAAACGCCTCAAGTCATTTGAAAATATCCCCCTTGTAAAAAACATACATATTTATTCAATAGAAAAAGCATCTCAAAAACCTGTTTTTTTTATTAGCTTTAATGCAAAAAAAACACCTCCAGTACCACTAAGAATAGACAGTGTTGATGAGCTAAAAGCGCCACGAATTACGAGCGATCATATTGAACTAACCCGCCCTATTTACGATAACGAAAAGTTGGTAGGTTATGTATATATGCGAGGGAGCCTCGAAAGTTTAGAGACTTATATTGAGAGAAAAATATTAATAGATGTGCTATTAACTCTATTAATTTTAATCGTTGTTTACTTTATTGCTATAAAAGTTCAACGACGTATAGCCAAGCCAATAGAGCAGTTAAGTATGCTATTGCAGGATGTATCTAAAAATCATAACTATGATGCACGCGCGCCAATAACCGATGTAAAAGAAATAACCGCTCTTTCAAATAGTTTAAATATCATGCTTACACGCACCAAAAAGCAACTTGAGCGCCACGAAAAAGATAAACAAGAAATAAAACAACTAAACCAGAGCCTTGAAGAAAAAGTAAACCAGCGAACAATCGCTCTCAGAGAAGCAAATCAAGAGCTTTTATCAACCCTTGAGAGAATGCATCAGTACCAAACGCAAATTGTTGAAAACGAAAAAATGGCATCGCTTGGGCAAATGGTTGCTGGGGTTGCCCATGAAGTGAATACACCAATAGGGCTAGGTATTACAGGCTCTACATTACTTCGAGATAAACTGGCAGATATACAGCAAAGCTTTGACGATAAAAAACTTACCTCAAGCCATCTAAAACGCTTTATAGATGAAGGTATTGAAAACTTAGACTTAATTTATCGTAATCTAAATCGTGCCGCAGACCTGATATCTAACTTTAAAAAAGTGGCCGTTATTCAAGATGACGGTGTTAATACCCATATTAATGTACATAAATTAATAAGTGATGTTTTAACATCGATTCAATCTGAACTACTGCCTAAAAAGCCTGTCGTTATTATTAACTGTCCGACCGACTTGGCTATTCATAGTAAGTCTGAACCTCTGCAACAAGTGTTTCAGCAGTTGCTCATGAACTCTGTGATTCATGGATTTATAGGTAAAGAAAATAATGAAATTCGCTTTGACGTAGAACTGGTAGGGAAAAAATTAACAATAGTTTATTCTGACAATGGTCAAGGCGTTGATAAAAACATTAAAAATAGAATTTTTGACCCGTTTGTAACTTCAAAGCGCGGACAAGGCGCAAGCGGCTTAGGCATGCACTTGGTCTACAACCTAGTAACACAAGCACTTGGCGGAAGAGTTATGTTTGATCTTGAAGAAAAACACGGTGCTCGCTTTATAATTACTATTCCTTAAATAAAGATCACTAAAAAGTGCATATATTTAAAATTTATCCTTGAATTAGCATTTAATGACCTCATTAATGAGGCATGTGATAAGCGCGTAACATTATTTAATTGCATTAAATAAATATTACCAAGCGATTTATGAACTTTTTTATCTTTGCTGTATCACATACATTGATGAAAGGTTAGAAAGTGATATAGTTTTGCTTTGAATTAGTCTGATTATTTTAAATACCTTGTTTGATTGAATGATGTATCAATTATTAAAGGAAAATGGCTTCGACTTTATGATTCAAATAGCTACATCCACGTATATATCAATTAAACAGTAGTTTTTGCACTGCCCTTTTTAGTAGACTTTGGACACCCTACTGTTTTATTTTTATCCAATTTGTTTTTTCCTTGTTAACAAATGGGTATAATCCTATAATCTCTAGTAATCGGTTATAAATTCGTCACCGGTTTTTTTTATAAATAAAATATTCCAAAAGGTTAATTAATAATGCAAACGCCAGTCATTCTAATCGTAGAAGATGAAGACGTAACTCGACTGAACCTAGTTAGTTTATTTGAAGCTGAAGGGTACAAAGTTATTGAAGCCATTGATGGCGATGATATGCATGACAAGCTTACAAATAACGATGACGTTAATCTTGTAGTTATGGATATCAACCTTCCTGGTAAAAACGGTCTTATTTTAGCCCGTGAATTACGCCAAAAGCGTAAAGTAGGTCTTATATTCCTAACGGGTCGTGACAACGATGTTGACCGTATTTTAGGTCTTGAAATTGGCGCAGATGACTACGTTACTAAGCCATTCAACCCGCGTGAATTAACTATTAGAGCTCGCAACCTTATTACTCGTACTGCTTTAGGCGGTGAAGAGTCAGCACTAGAAACAAATGGTGTTATTACGTTTAACGGTTGGGAACTTGATGAAAATAGCCGCTGTCTTACTTCTCCAAATGGCGACGCTAAACGTTTACCAAAAGGTGAGTACAGAGCACTTCGTTTAATGCTTGATTCTCCAGGTCGTATTTTTAGTCGTGAGCAATTAATTAAGCACATGACAGGCCGTGAGCTTCGCGCAAATGACCGTACTGTTGATGTTACTATTCGTCGCATTCGTAAGCATTTTGAAAGTGATAACTCAACGTCAGAGTTAATCAGCACCATCCATGGTGAAGGTTACCGTTTCATTGGTAAAATTGACGCTTAATTAGAGCTAATTAGTTTTACTCTAATTGCTGTAAAAATAAATGAAGGGCTTTTTGTCCTTCATTTATTTTATCTGCTAAAACATCTAACCACTGCTTTAACACTTCATCAGATTCATCAATCGCACCATGCTCCATTATTTTGGCATGAAGCTGCACATCATTTAAACCTACCGATCCAGCCGCACCTTTAAGTTTATGCGCTACTGATTCATACTCTTCTCTATCGCCGGCATTTAATGAAGTAAGTAATTCTTGCTGATATTGTGGACTTAGCTTTTCGAATAACTGACTACTGCGTCTAAATACAACCAAGCCCATCGAATTTACAAAGTCTTCTATTGTTTCAATATCTAATAAGTGTGCATCAATGCCCTCAAGCGCTTCTTCACTTACTTTTAGCTGTGGCTCTGTGCATTCACTTTGCTTAATGCCAAATAAGTCAGCCAGCATTTTATCAAGCTTAACTGTGTTAATTGGTTTAGCCAACGCACCTTGTATTGATATACCTTCAAGCTCTTTTTCAGCACTGCGTACATTGGCAGTTAAAGCAACAATAGGTAATTTATCGAAGTGGCTATCTGAGCGTATTTGTTTAGCAACCACGTCACCATTTATATCTGGCAATTGCATATCGAGTAGTACTAAGTCTAAGTCATCTTCGGTTTCGACAAACGAGAGTGCATCTTCACCGGTTTCAGCCCATAACACTTCATGGCCGCGTTGCTCTAATAGGTTTGTAGCAATTTCGGCGTTAAGAGGCACATCTTCTACTAGTAGAATATACAAACCACGGCCAACATAACTTTGCTCTGTTGGTGCAACACATAAACTAAGCGGTATTTGCACTGTAAAACAACTTCCTTCGCCTTCAGTACTATTTACCGTAATTATCCCTTTCATTGCACTTACAAGTGCCTTAGTTACAGCTAAACCAATACCTGAGCCTATTGCGTTAGTGCCTTTTAAATCCGGCGCTTTGTAATACATATCAAATATATGGGCAAGCTGCTCTGGTGGAATACCTTGACCTGTATCTAGTACCTTAATAACTAACCATGGGCCTTCTACGCGATTTTCTCTGCTGCATTCGAGTGTTACTTTGCCTTGCTGAGTAAACTTAACGGCGTTGTTAATTAAGTTCCAAACAACTTGGCGTAATCGAGTCGGATCGAGCTGCGCGTAAACATCAAGTATGCCATTGCGCTTAATGTCAAACTCAAGCTCTTTTTGCTCAGCTATTAAGCCTGCAAAATTAACTACATCGTTTATAAAGTCTGACACATTAATAGAATTGGTTGCTATATCGAGCTGATCTCTATCTATTTTATCTAAATCTATAATATCGTTAAAAATATTACCGAGTGTTTCAGCACTCGAAAAAATAGTATTGCCCCAACTACGCTGCTGCTTATTAAGCTCTGTATCTAATAACATACGCGTTAAACCAACAATGCCATTTAAAGGAGTACGTAGTTCATGGCTCAGCGTAGCAATAAACTTACCTTTGTCTTTATAGGCAGTTTCGAGTGCTTGTGCAGCTTCTTTACGGCTAGTGATATCACGACCAAAACCCAGTAAACCAATGTAGTCACCGTCATCATTTATAAAAGGTAATTTACGCAGCTCAAACCAACGTGTTTCACCATTTACTTCATAGCCTACATCTATAGTTAGTGCTTTATGGCTTTGCTCTACTTCTTTATCGGTTGCCAAAACTTCAGCTAAAAAATGACTCGGGAATATCTGCTCAACCGTTTTTCCTATTAGCTCACTACTTGATTTTCCCATTACCTCTTCAAACATTTTATTACAGCCGGCAAATACACCGTTGTTATCGCGGTAATAAAATAAATCGGGAGATGAATCAACGATTGAGCGTTGCAACATACTTTGTTGGGCAAGTTCTTGTTGTGTTTTTTTTCGCTCAGCAATTTCTCGGCGCAGCTCTTCGATAGCGCGATGCTTGGCATGAAACGCCATTTTACGCTCATCAATTTCAATATTTAAACGACTAATGTTGTCTTTTAAGGTTTGGTTTAAGAGCTTTTCCTGCTTGGTTGCGCTATCTAAATAAGCATACGAGGCATCTAATTGACGAATTGAATTAAGTAATACACTTATAATTAAAGGAGAAACTACAGCCGTAAAAAATACCACAGCCAAAATATCAACAAGGTGTAATTCGCCTATCGCAACATAATAAAACATGCTCGATAAAATAAGAGATACAGTTAAAAATAAAGTGTAACAAATAGCTGCGGTTTTAAATTCACCAAATCGCGTTATTGAGCTGGAAAGTACCCGAGCCCAAGGGCTCAAAGAATAATCGGTCATACGTAATTTTATCTCTTAGCTGTGTGCTTAAATATAAAGAAGGCAATGCGCATGTATAAACATACCATTTTCCCAGATTTTAGCATTTTTCTCCTACCACTACCCATGTTGTGCGATAAAAACAGAATTTTTCATGTTTGATTTTGCTCATCTCTTAAACTCATCATTTCAGCAATAAATTATTTAGTGTAAAATGCCCCGCTTTATTATCTCCAAAATACGAGTAGCGCACATGCAAACCAATATGCCAGATATAGCAGACACTGCACCCGCTTTACAAACAGGTAAATTAGACTGGGTTGGCATGGGCGAAATCGAACTGCCATTTATTTTTGAGTCACGAGACTTATCTCCAGTTACAGTAAATGCCAAAGCTCGTGCATTTGTAAATTTGCATAAAGAAGATGCCAAAGGCATTCATATGTCACGTCTATTTTTAGCACTTGACCTGCTTTCAACTGAGCAGCAAGTCAATCCGCAAACAATAGCGCAAGCACTCGATACCTTTATAACTAGCCACGAAGGGCTGAGCGATAAAGCACAAATTGAATTTAAATTTGAATTACCGCTACGCCGTAAATCACTATTAAGTGGTAAAGCGGGCTGGAAAAGCTACCCAGTTGTACTTACCAGTGCAATTGATAATAACATTATTAGCTACGAGCTAACTGTAGATGTTACCTATTCTTCAACGTGCCCTTGCTCTGCAGCACTTGCACGCCAGCTTATACAAAACGCGTTTAACGAAAAGTTTAACCAAGAAACCTTAAGCCAAAAAGATGTGCACGAATGGCTAGGCACTACACAAGGCATTGTAGCGACACCTCACTCGCAGCGCTCTATTGCCAACGTAAAAGTAAAGCTTGATAGCAATATTCAAGAATTTGACGTAGTGACTCTAATAAATACCCTCGAAGCTGAACTTAAAACGCCTGTACAAGCGGCAGTAAAACGCGAAGACGAGCAAGAATTTGCCCGTTTAAATGGTCAAAATCTTATGTTTTGTGAAGATGCAGCGCGTAAAATTAAAGCTTTATTAGAAACAGATAATTACAGCGATTACTGGCTGCAAATAAACCATTATGAATCACTCCATGCACACGATGCTGTAGCTATTGCGGTTAAAGGTATTGAAGGTGGATACAAAGCTTAATAGCTACATCGTTTTAGCTTTTATAAACAGTTGGTAATTATTTTATAACTCATACTTTTTAGGCACGTAAATTGCTTTATTTGAGCAGTGTCAATTTGTTGTTATGGAGTTACCGTATGGAATTCGCTTTATTATTAATTCTAGTATTAGTTGTCGGGGCTTCTGTTGTTGCGTCAAAATTTAATGACGATGGCGGAAACCCGTATCCTTTTACCCGCAAGCAAACTGTTTTTACGCAGGTTGAAGGCGCTTTTCTAAATCTTCTCGAGCGTGCTGTAGGCGATCAATATAAAATTGTTAGTCGCGTTAAGTTAATTGACGTTATTGACTGTAAGCAAGGTCTTTCTATTAAATCTAAACGTGCTGCTTTAGCTAAAGCTAAAAATAAGCAACTCGACTTTGTATTAATCGATAAAGAAAAACTAACTATTGTTGCGGCCGTTGACCTAGTTAACAATGCCAATAAAGATGGCCACAAAGCTCAACGTGACTGGTTTGTAAACGGTGCACTAGAGTCTGCGGGCATTCCACATATTCGTATGAAAGTTAAATCGGGCTACCGTCCATCAGAAGTACGCGATGCAATTATGTTTAAACTTGGTAAGCCTGCAGCAACACAAACGCAGCGCCCTGTTCGTAATCGCTCACATAAGCCAGCGGTACTTTCACCTTCTCAAGCCAAAGCACAAACAACTGCTTTAGCTGAAATTTAAAAACCAAATTAAATACTCTCCTAAAAAGTATTTAAAGCGAGCTCATAAACAAGCTCGCTTTTTTGTTTTTTATTGCTAACTTCACGTATAATCAAGTGATTCAAACTCAGGAATTAAACATTATGAATGTTGGTATTATTGGCGCAATGGAGCCAGAAGTTAAAATTTTACGTGAAGCGATGCAAAACCCACAAATTTTAACTAAAGCAGGTTTCACTTTTTATACTGGTGAATTGGCTGGTAACACAGTAACACTTGTACAATCTGGTATTGGTAAAGTAGCATCAACAATTGCAACTACCTTACTAATTGACAACTTCAAACCTGATTGCGTAATTAACACAGGCTCTGCCGGTGGATTCGATCCTTCTCTAAGTGTTGGCGACGTAGTAATTTCGTCAGAAGTACGTCATCACGATGTAGATGTTACTGCTTTTGGCTACGAAATTGGCCAAGTACCACAAATGCCAGCAGGCTTTGCAGCTCACCCTAAATTAGTTGAAGCAGCACAACAAACAATCGAACAAATCAGTGATGTTAAAACACTTGTTGGCTTAATTTGTACTGGTGACACATTCATGTGTGACCCTGTGCGTATTGATAAAGCACGCAGTGATTTTCCTACAATGCTTGCCGTTGAAATGGAAGGCGCTTCAATTGCACAAACGTGTTTTACGCTTAACACACCATTTGTTGTAATTCGCTCAATGTCTGATATTGCAGGTAAAGAGTCACCACAATCATTTGAAGAATACCTAGAAACAGCATCAATCAACTCATCTAAAATGGTTGTCGCACTTTTAGAAAAGCTAACTGCAGTGTCTCTGTAAATGATTAGCAATATTGTTCAAAACCACTTGGACTTTATTGCCTTCATACTAGCGCTCCTTGCTGAGCGCTTTATTCCCCTTATTAGCTGGTATCATCCTAATACAGCGTTAAATGCTGTTTTTAGTGCTATTGGCAAGCGCATATACAAAAGCAAAGAACCTAAAAGCTATCAATATTTGGCAGCTATACTCGCAAGCACGCTCATTTTAAGTGTCATTCTCATTATTGTAGTGTTACTACTCGAGTTTGCTTTTTATCCTGAATTACTCGCTGGCCTTATTTTATACTTATGCTTAGAAAGTAAGAGTATTGATAAAAAAGCACTTCGCATTGCAAAGCTAACTAAACAAAATCAAAAATCGACAGCACGCGAATTACTAAAACCACTGCTTGCCCGTGAAGTTAATAGGCTTTCATCTCCTGGTATTATTAAAGCATTAATTGAAAGCTTAATACTGCGCACTGCTCGATACTATTTCGTAGTTATATTTATATTTTTAGCCTTTGGCCCTATTGCTGCCCTCGCCTATCGATTGCTTACTTTAATACAACAAGCCTGGCGTAGTGATATATCCCCAAATAGCTACTTTTTAAAACCGCTTAAAACTCTCTTGTTTATTATTGAGTATATTCCAATGCGCTTACTCGCTTTAACTATTGCAGCAAGTAGAGCGAGCAAACAAAGCATGCACTACATAAAGCATTATGGCAGACATTTTTACCAAACAAATACAGGTTGGCTACTAAGCACATGCTCTGCATCACTTGGCGTGCAGCTGGGCGGGCCTGCAGTTTATTTAGGTACTCGCTTTAATAAAATGCGTATAGGTACTGATAGACTACCTACACCCGAGGATGTACCTGTAATAATTAATAGATTAAATCAGGCGCGTGTATTTTGGTTGTTAGTAATTGTAAGTATTGAAATATTAAAAGTGATTTAGTGACTATTTAGTGACTACCTCGTAACTATTTACAGACCCCAAAATACGAGCACAAAAAAACCAGCCTAGGCTGGTTTTTTAGTTTTCAAACGGTATTTAAGCTACAGTGATGTTTGCAAACTTACGTTTACCTACTTGGTAAATAGCCGTTGTGCCTTTTGCTATTTCAAGTTTGGTGTCAGTGATTTTATCTTCACCGTTAAGTTTAACTGCACCTTGCTTAATCATACGCATTGCTTCTGATGTACTTACTACTAAATTGGCTTCTTTAAGCAAGTTAGCAATTAAAATAGTATCTTCTGCAATAGTGATTGTCAGCTCTGGGATTTCATCTGGTAACGCTTTTTTCTGAAAACGCTGAATAAAATCATCATGTGCACCTTGTGCATCAGCTTCACTATGAAAACGAGCAATTAACTCTTTAGCTAGTTCTATTTTAATATCGCGCGGGTTAGTACCTTGCTCAACACGTTCTTTTTGAGCTGCAATTTCTTCAATAGAAAGCGCGCTTAATAAATCGTAATAACGCCACATTAGCACATCACTAATTGACATTATTTTACCAAACATATCGTTTGGCGCATCAGTAATACCAATGTAGTTACCAAGCGACTTAGACATTTTTTGAACGCCGTCAGTACCTTCAAGTAATGGCATCATTAATACTGTTTGCGGCTTTTGCCCTTCAACTTTTTGTAGCTCACGGCCCATTAACAAGTTAAAGCGCTGATCAGTACCGCCCAGTTCAACATCTGACTCTAGTGCAACCGAATCCCAACCTTGTACCAGTGGATATAAAAACTCATGAATTGCAATTGGTTGGCCGCTGCCGTAACGCTTTTTAAAGTCATCACGTTCAAGCATACGTGCTACAGTTTGGTTTGCAGCAAGTTTTATCATACCTGCAGCGCCTAACTTTTCCATCCAAGTAGAGTTAAATGCAACAGTGGTTTTAGCAGGATCTAGAATTTTGAATACTTGTTCTTTATATGTTTCGGCATTGGCTAGTACGTCTTCGCGAGTAAGTGGTTTACGCGTTACGTTTTTACCTGTTGGGTCACCAATCATGCCAGTAAAGTCACCAATTAAGAAAATAACCTCATGACCTAAATCCTGAAAGGTTTTCATTTTATTAATTAGTACAGTGTGCCCTAAATGTAAATCAGGGGCTGTAGGATCAAAGCCAGCTTTTATTTTTAGCTTTTTGCCCGACTTTAGTTTTTCAACTAGTTCGTCTTCAATTAATATTTCTTCTGCACCGCGTTTTATCTCTGCTAGAGCGGTTTGTAAATCCACTTTGTGTTACTCCAAAATTCTGCCTACGAAGGGGCGGACTAGTTACTTGTAATCACGGTTTAATATAGGTTTAAACCGAATATATATATGTAGCTAACATAACAAATTTCTACCTAATTAAAATAACTTTTTAAGTTATTAATGCAACTAAACAAAATGAATTGAGTCTTAGTTAGATAGGACGTTAAAAAAGGCTTCCTAACCCTGATTTTAGCGTAGTTTAAGGTTAGTTTAAATCTACAAAGCACTAGTATTCGTACATTATTAAGTATATCCTGCAATATTATGTATTTATTATCTTGACAGCAGAAAAAGGCACGTTATGGTTCACGTGGTTAACACTCTCCCAAAAAAACACAAATTGCTTATTTTAGGTTTAGTTTCTGCTATTGCCGGCTTGGCATTTCTTCCTTCTGAAAAAGCGACTGCTTCTAAAGACAATAATGCAGATGCATTAGAGATAGGCAAGCGCTATGAGTTACAAGTTAAAGTTGATGACAACGAAAAATTAACTGAGTTAAATTCAGAGCAAGCAGCAGAAAAATTACCAGAATACGACTTTGTCGATCATAAAGTTAAAAATGGCGACAATTTAGCAATTATCTTCAAACGTGCTGGTTTTTCAGCTCAAACGCTCCATAAACTAATTAACACTAACGCAGAAACGCGCAAGCTAACTAAAATTCACCCCGGTGAAATACTTAGCTTTGCGACAGCTGAAGATGGCTCTTTGGCTCAACTGCGCTATGTAATTTCAAAAACCGATACTTTATTTGTTACCTTAAATGAAGAAGGTAACTACGATACAGCTATTGATAGTAAAGAAATTGAAACGCTAACCAAAACCGCTGGCGGCGAAATATCTAACAACTTTTGGACTTCAGCAATAGCGGCAGGTTTAAGCGAACGTCAAATAATGAACTTTGCTGACATATTTGGTTGGGATGTTGATTTTGCAAACGACATTCGTAAAGGCGATGTGTTTGGCTTAATTTATGAGTCTCATTATGTTGATGGCGAGTTTATTGGTACCGGTAAAATTATTGCCGCTGAATTTGTAAACCAAGGTCAGCGCTTTGCAGCGATTCGCCATACCGACGGCAATTTTTATACGCCTGAAGGGCGTAGCATGAAAAAAGCATTTTTACGTGCACCTGTAAGCTTTAAGTATATTAGTTCGAGCTTTAATCCTCGTCGCTTACACCCAGTTACTGGGCAAGTTAGAGCGCACCGTGGTATCGACTTTGCGGCACGCACTGGCACACCGGTGGTTGCATCAGGTAACGGTAAGGTAGTTAAAGCGGGTTACAGCAAGTACAACGGTAACTACGTATTTATTAGCCATGGCACACAATATGTAACTAAGTACTTACACCTAAATAAGAAACTAGTTAAAACGGGCCAAAAAGTTAAACAGGGCCAACAAATTGGTACTGTAGGTTCTACGGGTCGTGTTACTGGCGCGCATTTACACTATGAATTTTTAGTAAATGGCGTTCACCGTAATCCTAAAACAGTAAAACTTCCTAAGTCAGAGCCACTACCTCGCTCAGAACTTGCTAAGTTTAAACCGATTGCAGATAACTTTATTGCCCAACTTGAGCGCAATCGCGAGCTACAGTTAGCACTTAAATAAAGTTTATTAATAAACATTAAAAAAGCCTTTGCAGGTTAAACCTGCAAAGGCTTTTTTGTATACGCTAAAAACCATTAATACATTAATACATAAATGAGCTGAATCACTAAAGACACCATCACTAATGGCCAAATATATTTACTGTATTTGGTTGCACCGTTGAGCCCTATTTTACTTTGATATTTTTCAAGCAATGGAATAAGTATCGCTAGCGCGACAAACAAACCAATTAAAATAACGAATATATTCATATCAATGCCCTTCTTATGGTAGCTCATGGCCTTTAGCGCTTACATAAAGTGCATACCAATGCTCACGAGTTAGTTGTACGTTTACAGCATCACAAGAGGCTTTAATACGCTTGGCATTAGTTGTTCCAATAATAGGCTGAATAGATGCGGGATGGCGCAGTAACCATGCAATGACAATAGCCTCAGCAGAAGTATCATAAAGCGCAGCCAGCTTATTAACTAAAAGACTCGTGTTTATATCAGCCTGCGATGCGTTTGATAAATCACTGCCGCTGTATAATCCTTGGCATAAACTGCCCCAGCTTTGAATTTGAATTTCAAAATGGCGACAGTACTCAATACTACCGGGTGTAAAATTAAGATCCTTACCGCCACTGTTACCGGCATATACACCTTCATCGACAAACTGATGTTTTTGTAAACTAGCCTCAATTTGATTAGCCACAATCGGCATATCAAGTGCATGCTGTAAAAAATTCATTTGATGTTGCTGCATATTCGATACTGCAAAATTGCGCACTTTACCGCTTTCTTTTAAGCAACTAAATATACGAGCAATTTCGTTAACTTCCATGAGTGGATCAGGACGATGTAGCATAAGTACGTCTAAATAGTCTGTATTTAATCGTTTTAATGATGCTTCAACTGATTGCTCAATCCACTTTGATGAAAAATCATAGCGCTTTGGCCCTAAGTCATCTTCAAAACGAATCCCACACTTAGATTGAATATACATGTGCTCTCTAAGCTCTGGTCGCTCGCTTAATGCTTTACCAAAAACCTGCTCCGCTTTACCAAAAGTATAAATATCAGCATGGTCAAAAAAGTTAATGCCACCTTCAATAGCGTTATCTATGCATTCATGAGTTTGCTTAACATGTGCATCAGTGATTGCGTCTTTATTCCAACCGCCTCCCAGACCCATGCATCCGAATACAAGTTTACTAACATGAGGTAAGTGCTTTGCTAAAGGTGTGTGAAGCATGATAACTATCCTTAAAATTTTGAAGAGCTGTTACTGTAAACAAAAAGCGCTGAACAAGAAACCATTTAGCGGTGAACAAATTAAGAACAAAAAAAAGCGCAGTAAACTGCGCTAAATCATTTATTAACTACCACGTTAATTATTAGCCAACAAGTGCTAATAAAATACCCGCAGCAACTGCACTACCAAGTACACCCGCTACGTTGGGTCCCATAGCATGCATAAGTAAAAAGTTATGTGGGTTGCTTTCAAGGCCAACTTTATTAACTACTCGTGCCGCCATTGGCACAGCCGATACACCTGCTGCCCCAATTAATGGGTTTATAGGTGTTTTAGATATGCGGTTAAGTCCTTTTGCCATAAATACGCCAGATGCCGTACCAATTGCAAAAGCCAGTGCGCCAAGCACTAAAATACCAATCGTCTCAACAGTTAAAAACTTATCTGCAGCAAGCTTTGAACCTACAGCTAAACCTAAAAATATAGTTGTAACATTGATGATTTCGTTTTGAGCACTGTTACTTAATCTATCAACAACACCCGACTCTCGCATTAAGTTACCTAAACAAAACATACCTACAAGCGGTATAGCAGCCGGTAAAAACATAGCCGTTAAACTAAGCACCATAAGAGGGAAAATAATCTTTTCCTTTTTAGATACTTTGCGAAGCTCTGGCATCTTAATTTTACGTTCTTCTGGGGTTGTTAACGCACGCATAATTGGCGGTTGAATAATTGGTACTAATGCCATATATGAGTATGCTGCTACCGCTATTGCACCAAGTAAATCAGGTGCCAGTTTTGACGCTAAAAATATTGCAGTCGGTCCATCTGCTCCACCTATAATCGCAATAGCCGATGCATCCTGTAAAGTAAACTCAAAGCCTGGCACATAGTTTAATAATATCGCACCAAACAGAGTCGCAAAAATACCAAACTGTGCAGCCGCACCTAATAGCAACATACGTGGATTAGCAATAAGCGCACTAAAATCGGTCAGCGCCCCTACTCCCATAAATATCAATAACGGAAAAATCCCCGTATCAATACCCACGTAATAAACGTAATACAAAAGCCCACCTGGGTCTGACAAACCTGCCACTGGTACATTTGTTAAAATTGCACCAAAACCAATAGGTAGTAATAATAATGGTTCAAAGCCTTTAGCTATCGCTAAAAACAGTAATAAACACCCTACCGCAATCATTATCAACGATGGGATTGTAAAGTTAGCAATGCCTGTCGCATTCCAGAGGTTTAAAATACCTTCCATCCTCTATTTACTCCTAAGCTAATGCAATCATAGCGTCGCCGGTAGTTACAGCATCGCCTTCACCAACTAACACTTCAGCAATTGTTCCTGTATGCGTAGCGCGTATTTCAGTTTCCATTTTCATGGCTTCCATAATAATCACTACATCGCCTTCGTTAACAACTTGCCCAGCTTTTACCTTAATCTTAAAAATATTACCGGCTAAAGGTGCGTTAAGGGTTTCACCTGATGCAACTGAAGCAGATTGAGGAATGTGCTCAGAGTCTTTTAATGTTACCTCTTTTAGCTCACCACCTTGCGCCACTACTACGTCGTAAACTTTACCATCTACTTTTACGCTGTATTGCTCAGCTTTAACGCTGTTATTATTTGATCCCGATTTTGGTGCTGCCTTATTGCTCTTATCTTCAACGGTAGGAATAGGCTCAAATGCATCAGGGTTATTACGATTTTTAATAAATTTCAAACCAACTTGTGGAAATAATGCATAAGTTAGTACGTCATCAATTTGCTCATCAGCAAGTGTTAAACCTTGCTCTTGCGCTTCTTTTAATAATTCAGCTTCAAGCGTTGCAAGCTCTGGTGCAATGTTATCTGCAGGGCGACAAGTAATAACCTCTGCTCCATCAAGCACACGCTCTTGTAGCTCTTTATTCATTGGTGCTGGTGTTAAGCCATATTCACCTTTTAATACGCCAGCAGTTTCTTTAGTGATTGTTTTATAACGCTCACCGGTTAGCACGTTAAGTACTGCTTGAGTACCTACAATTTGCGACGTGGGTGTTACTAAAGGTAAAAAACCAAGATCTTCACGTACGCGTGGGATCTCAAGCAAAACTTCATTAAGCTTATCTGCCGCGCCTTGCTCTTTAAGTTGGTTTTCCATGTTTGTAAGCATGCCACCTGGTACTTGAGCTAGTAAAATACGACCATCAACCCCTTTTAAGCTACCTTCAAATGCCGCATATTTTTTACGTACATCTCTAAAGTAAGCAGCAATTTCTTCTAGGTGGTTTAAATCAAGGTCGGTATCGCGCTCAGTTCCTTCAACTATCGATACAATAGTTTCAGTTGCTGTGTGTCCGTAAGTCATACTCATTGATGAAATAGCGGTATCAAGCATATCAATGCCTGCATCAATCGCTTTTTGATAAGTCGCAGTACTTAAACCTGTTGTAGCGTGGCACTGCATAGCAATAGGAACCGATACGGTTTCTTTAAGTGCTTTAATTAGTTTTTCAGCATCGTACGGCTTTAATAAACCCGCCATGTCTTTAATACAAATTGAGTGACAGCCTAAATCTTCTAATTGCTTAGCAAGAGTCAGCCACATATCAAGCGTATGAACAGGACTTACTGTGTACGAAATAGTACCTTGAGCATGTGCGCCTACTTTTATAGCCGCTTTAATCGCTGTTTCTAGGTTACGTACATCGTTCATTGCATCGAAAATACGAAATACGTCAACGCCATTTTTATGTGCGCGTTCTACAAACTTTTCAACTACATCATCAGCGTAATGGCGGTAGCCTAATAGGTTTTGACCGCGTAATAGCATTTGCTGTTTAGTATTAGGCATCGCTTTTTTAAGCGCACGAATACGCTCCCAAGGATCTTCGCCTAAATAACGAATGCACGAATCAAATGTAGCACCGCCCCACGATTCAATAGACCAATAACCTGCATCATCTAGCTTGCTAGCAATAGGTAGCATATCGTCTAGGCGCATACGTGTTGCGAGCAATGATTGGTGCGCATCGCGTAATACCAATTCTGTTAATTTTAATTTAGCCATGTGTGTGCCCCTTATTTATTATTTGATTTGTACTGAGCAATGGCAGCACTAATAGCAGCGATGTGCTCATTAGGCACACCTTGAGATTTAAAAGACGGTGATTTAGCTGGTGATGCCTCTGGTTCGCTATAGCGCGTCACCAAATTAGACATAAGCGTTACTGCACCAATTAATATCGACAGAAATACAAACACCCCAACCATACCAGTTAGCATTAAGCTACCAGCCGTTGTGAGTAGAGCACCTATATCCATTTTTCTCCCCCTTGAAACCCATATCGAAAATAAAAAATCGATTTAATTAAATATTTATTCACTGGATAATAACAAAACTAGTCGCTTTGTCTACATCTTGTAAATTGGTAAAACCAATTAAACTATAAACAACATAACACTCAACAAATTTACATGCCATAACCCAGCAATCATGCGCCCTACAATACATACAGAAAATAACGACTATAGCTAATAGTTATATGGAAGTTGTTAATTAACTATTCAACTTAATAAAAATAACCGCCAAATTTTATAATAAGTACAAAAACACACATCAATTGTTAATTGGTCTTACCAAAAACATTATTTTTAGTGAATATTTACCAGTAACTTGTAACAGTGTGAATAACTTACATAACAAAGCGTAAAAATTACTAACTAACTAATAACTAAAAACACAGTTAAAAACCATAACTGTCTGATATAAAACAAAAATAAACTTTGGCATATAACTGGCATTAGTTATTATGAGCAAATTTGATAACCAAGGAGAAAACAATGTTACGCTGGACAATTACATTTTTAGTTATTGCTTTAATCGCTGCAGTGTTAGGTTTTGGTGGCATCGCAGGTGCCGCAGCTGGTATAGCAAAAATTATATTTTTTATATTTTTAGTACTTTTAGTGATCTCATTAGTTTCAGGTGCACTACGTGGTAAATCACCCAGGTAGATAAAGCATTCAACTAACAAACACTAAAATTTAATTAATACTTACAAGGAATTACATTATGAATTCAACAACTGTAAAAGCAGCACTAATCGGTCTATTCGCAAGTTTCTTCATCATGGGTTGTGAAGACAATCACGCAGAAGACGCAGGCGAACGTATTGACGAAGCAGTAACTGACGTGCAAAACAAAGTAGAAGATGCATGTGAAAATGTTAAAGAAGGCGTAAACGCTGAAGAAACTAACTGTTAATTCTTCTTGTATCGCTAAAAAACGGCCTTAGGGCCGTTTTTTTGTGTCTGTAATAAAATCACTGACTATAAAGCTGCTCATTTAGCGGTTAGCTTGTTAAAATAAAAAAAACGATATTTAAAGCAAGGCAATATGGCATTTACAACAACCTACACACTAGATAAACCTTACTTTTACGAGTGCTTTGATGAGTCACTCCCCTACAGTAAGCGCGCCAAACCTAAGTACTTTTTACTTGTACTCCTCGTTGCGCTTGGTTTATTTGGCATTTATGTTTTAAACGATCATTACTTAGGATCGTTTATGATCATGCTAGGTGTACTAGAGTGCGTCGCTTTTTACTATCGCAGACCTTGGTGGGTAACCAGACAAATGCTCAGCAGAGCGTCAGGCTCAGAGGTAACACTTACCTTTGATGAAGAAGGCATTAAATCGGCTAATCACTACAAAAGCTTTCAGCTAACTTGGCAAGACATAAGCGAAGTAATAGATACTCAGCAAGGTATTATTATTAAAAATAAAAGCGGAATGCAGTACATTTCAAAACAAATACTAACCCCAGAAACACTCGTTTTTATAAACAAAAAAGCCACTCAGTGAGTGGCTTTTTGACTAGTTGAGTTAATTACTCAACTACGTATACTTGTTGATTAAGCATTGCCCGGATTAGGGTTCGACTTTTCAGCTTGTATGCGCATGTAAATCTCTTCACGATGCACTGATACGTCTTTTGGTGCATTAACACCGATTCGAACTTGATTTCCTTTAACACCTAGAACAGTAACTGTTACTTCGTCACCAATCATTAGGGTTTCACCTACTCTACGAGTTAGTATTAGCATTCTCTTGCTCCCATGTTCCAATAAAAATTATAAGATTCCGCTTAAACATACTAATGAAAATTAGACTGAAAAGTAAGTAAAAACTCTCAATCTATCCATTTTCTGTTAAAAATGCTTTGTGTAATGCACGAACTGCCAACTCTAGGTACTTTTCATCTATTAAAACTGAAATTTTGATCTCAGAAGTCGAGACTAAAACCACATTAATATTTTCCTGCGCTAATGCATCAAAAAATAAACTTGCTACACCAGAATGCGATTTCATACCCATTCCAACAGCAGAAACTTTAGCGACTGTTGGTAATCCGCTTATATTTTGAGCACTGAGTTGAGCTTGATCTTCGCTCAATAATTCAAGTGCTTGCAGATAATCATTCGAGTGCACAGTAAAAGCATAGTCTATTTTTTCAAAGATATGATTAACTTGATTAATCATATCTATTTCGATGCCATTATCAGCAAAAAGTTTCAATATTTTTGAAAGATATTGCGTACCGCTTGGCACACCATCTACTTTAATTAAACATTCGTCACGATTAAACGCAATCCCCGATACCACCTTGCTTGGCATATCGTTCTCCTCAAAACTTATTAATGTGCCTTCATCAGGATTAAAACTAGAAAGCACCCTAAGTGGCACATTGTGTCTACCTGCAGCTTCTACCGAGCGAATATGCAAAACTTTCGCGCCTAAACTTGCCAGCTCCAGCATTTCGGCAAAAGTAACTTGGCTCATTCTGCGCGCGTTAGGTTCAACACGAGGATCTGTAGTATATACGCCGTCAACGTCTGTATAGATCTGGCATTCGTCGGCTTTTATAGCCGCTGCTATTTCTACAGCCGATGTATCGGTGCCGCCGCGTCCAAGCGTTGTAATATTGCCCTCAACGTCACGCCCCTGAAAGCCAGCAATAATAGCAATACGGTTATGCTCAAGCTCATGCTTTAAACGTGTAGCGGCAACGTCTTCAATACGGGCTTTACCAAACATGTTGTCGGTTAGAATATTGACTTGATCGGCTAATAAGCTTACAGCTGAATGACCACGTTTGATAATAGCCATAGCAAGCAGTGATACAGAAACCTGCTCTCCGGTGCTAATAAGCACATCTAGTTCACGGCTACTCGGGCGAGTATCAATTTGTTTGGCGAGGTTAATTAAGCGGTTGGTTTCTCCCGACATAGCAGAGAGAACCACAACCACTTGATGTCCTTGTTGTCTGGTTTTAACAACAAGGTCGGCGACTGCTTCAATTCGCTCTATTGAGCCGACCGAAGTGCCACCGAATTTTTGAACAATAAGTGCCACTTAGGCTTAAGTACGCTCAGTTAACCAAGCTGTAACGCTATCTAGTGCAGCAGCAAGATTTTGTGGCTCACTACCACCAGCTTGTGCCATATCTGGACGACCGCCACCTTTACCACCTACTTGACCTGCCATATGGTTAACTAACTCACCGGCTTTTACTTTGCCTGTTAAGTCTTTCGTTACACCGGCAATTAGGCTTACTTTGTCGCCACTGGCAACACCCAGTGCAATAACACCTGAGCCAATCTTGTTTTTAAGGTCATCAACCATACCGCGAAGCGCTTTAGATTCAGTACCTTCAACGTTTGCTACAAGTAGCTTAACGCCATTAATTTCAACAATCGAATCAAGTAAAGACGCGCCCGCTGCACTTGCTAGCTTATCGCTAAGCTGTGCAATTTGCTTTTCAAGGCCTTTAGATTTTTCAAGCAACGCAGTTACTTTTTCAAGTACCGATGCGCTATCGCCTTTAACTAAAGCTGCAACATCGCTAAGTTGTTGCTCTTGCTCGCTAACGTACGCTACAGCCTCTGCACCGGTTACCGCTTCAATTCGGCGAACACCTGCGGCAATACCGCTTTCAGATACAATTTTGAATAAACCAATATCGCCAGCGCGCTCAACGTGAGTACCACCACAAAGCTCAATAGAGTAGTCGCCAATAGTAACTACACGTACTTCGTCATCGTACTTTTCGCCAAACAATGCCATAGCACCTTTCGCTTTAGCATCATCAATAGCCATAAGCTCAGTATTAAGTGCAAAGTTACGACGAATTTCGTCATTAACTACACGCTCAATTTCACGTAGCTCATCTTTAGTAACTGCTTCAAAATGCGAAAAGTCAAAACGTAAACGATCTGGCTGAACAAGCGAGCCTTTTTGGCCTACATGGTCACCTAATAATTGGCGTAGTGCTTCGTGTAAAATATGCGTAGCTGTGTGGTTTTTCTTGATGCTATCGCGGCGCGTATCATCAATAGTTGCGTCAACTTTGTCATTAACACCAATACGGCCTTGTACAGTACCGTGGTGAGCAAAAGCATTACCAAGCTTAGTGGTATTAGTAACATTAAATTCGCCACCAGCAACTGTAATAGTACCCGTGTCACCCGTTTGACCGCCTGATTCAGCGTAAAACGGTGTGCGGTCTAGTACTACAATACCTTGTTGACCATCTTCTAATAACTGAACAGCTTCGCCACCGGCAAAAATTTCAATAACGGTCGCGCTGTAATGTGTGCTGTCGTAACCTTTAAAGTCAGTGTGTTTATCTGATTTTAATTGGTCATTGTAATCTGCACCAAATTTACCTGCTTGCTGCGCTGTTTTACGTTGTACAGCCATACACTCTTCAAAGCCTTGATGATCAATTGTCATCTGGCGCTCACGCGCAACATCGGCCGTTAAATCAGCTGGGAAACCATACGTATCATAAAGTTTAAATACTAAGTCGCCCGGTATAATATCGCCTTTAAGGTCGCTTAAGCTTTCTTCTAAAATAGCTAAGCCACGCTCAAGTGTTTTACCAAACTGTTCTTCTTCAATGCGTAATACTTTTTCGATAATTTCTTGTTGCTTAGCAAGCTCAGGGTACGCTTGACCCATTTGCTCAATTAGCGCAGCAACTAATTTATAGAAAAACGAACCTTGTGCACCTAATTTGTTACCGTGGCGCACAGCACGACGAATAATACGGCGCAGTACATAACCACGGCCTTCGTTAGATGGCATAACACCGTCTGAGATTAAAAACGCACACGAACGAATATGATCGGCCACTACGCGTAGTGACTTATCGTCCATGTCTTGTGCATTAGTAACACTTGCAGCAGCAGCAATTAAGCCTTGGAATAAATCGATTTCGTAGTTTGAATGCACGCCCTGCAAAATAGCAGAAATACGCTCAAGGCCCATTCCCGTATCAACAGATTGCTTAGGTAGAGGCAACATTGTACCGTCGCTTTGACGGTTGTATTGCATAAATACAAGGTTCCAAATTTCGATGAAACGGTCGCCGTCTTCCTCAGGAGAGCCCGGAGGACCGCCCCAAATATGCTCGCCATGATCATAAAATATTTCAGAACACGGACCACACGGGCCAGTATCGCCCATAGACCAAAAGTTGTCTGAGGTCGCAATACGAATAATACGATCCTCTGGTAAGCCAATTTCGTTAGCCCAGTAACCAAACGCTTCTTCATCATCATGATAAATAGTTACTAAAAGTTTTTCTTTAGGTAGGCTTACTACCTCAGTTAAAAACTCCCATGCAAACTTAATCGCGTCTTGCTTAAAGTAATCACCAAAGCTGAAGTTACCTAACATTTCAAAAAATGTATGGTGGCGAGCAGTGTAGCCTACGTTTTCTAAATCGTTATGCTTACCGCCAGCACGTACACAGCGCTGCGAGCTTGTCGCACGTGTATAAGGGCGGCTTTCTGCGCCTAAAAATACATCTTTAAATTGCACCATGCCGGCATTGTTAAATAACAACGTGGCATCGTTACCCGGTATAAGCGAGCTAGAAGGTACTATTTGATGTTGCTTGCTGGCAAAAAAGTCTAAAAACTGTTGCCTAATTTGTGCGGTAGTCATGTGCTGCATTTGAAAGTCTCACCTGTATTTACTGTGCTTGCATTGCAAAATTAATTTCATCGTAGCTAAAACCCCGATACATTAAGTAGCGCACGCGCTTAGCTTTATCTTTGTAATCGAGGTTTGGCGGTGTATTTGAATATTTTTTATTGTACGCATCCTGCGCAAGCTCAAACCAATCTACTTCAAGCTCTTCAACTACCAATTCAAGTAGCGAACGATCAATCCCTTTGCCCATAGCTTCGCTTTGTATTCGCTTAAGCCCGTGGCATTTAAATATGTGTTTTCTTACAAAGCCTTCACAGTATCGCTGCTCGTTAATAAAATTATGCTTTTCGCACCAATCAAGCAGCGTTTCAATAAACTCTTCTGTCGCTTCTTTTTGCTGTAATTTGAGCGTTAACTCTCGACGCGAATATTCTTGGCGCCCTAGTAACCAAAGTACATAGTTTTTTAGTTTTTGCTTTAATTTATCATCCATTAAGCGTCAAAACGCCCGCTTGTTTCACTGCTAAGTGGCTTAACATTAATGTCGTCACTTGGTGGTACAACAGGCATAAAAATGGCTTGATAAGATACAAAAAAGCTAATGTAGCAAATCGGCATTAAAATCAACAGTGGTAAGAACGATAAGAACATCGAAAGCGCCATAAATAATGCGCAAATAAGGCCAAAAACGCCAAGTGGCAAAATGTTATGATAAAACACCATTAACGATTTTTTAAGCGCCGTTAAAATACGTGTTTCTTTACTAAAATAAACAAGCGGTACAGCGTAAGCAAACGCCGTTAAATAAATTAGCATTGCCATAAAAAACAAAATGACATTCGCGCCCGAAATACTCTCAAGCATTTGTTCAAGTGCTACGTTTGGATCAAGTCCTGGTTGGCTCATAACAGCTACTGCATCGGCAAATAAGCCATTAGCAAGTAACGCCATTAAAATGCCCGCACCCATTTGATAAAGTGCTAAACGCAATAACCCTAAGCGATTTCCCTTAGCCGTAAATGGCTTGAGAATATCGGCTAGCATAATTTTTCCGCCCTGCTGCTTACTAAGCACCGCTTGGTAAAACCCTGCGGTTAAAAATGGCGTAGCTAGTGCTGCTACTACTTGCAGCAGCGGTAAAAATAAAGACAGCAGCCCTACAATACCAATAAATAAATGCATAAAAATAAAGGTTGCTGGCTGGGTTTTAAAAATAAGCCATCCGGCTTTTAACCACTTTAGCCCTGCATCGGCTTTAAAAATTCGTAATTGTGTAGACATACTTGCTCTTAATTTAAAACGAAACACGCCAAGTATAACTTGGCGTGAGGGGGTATTAATAGACGAAACGTAATTAAATGATTAAGGTTTTTTAATTTTCTTAATATCTAACATATGCGCGCCATGCTTAATTTTTGTTTCTAGGTACGATTTATTACCCGCAACACCCGCTTTAATGTGCGCATGCGTGCCCACAACCGAGTCAACATTAATACCGGCATCTTTTAATGCGTTAAGCTTTTTAGGATTATTGGTCATTAATTTAACGTGGCTTAAATTAAGCGCATTAAGCATTAATACCGCATCCGAAAAGTCACGTAAATCATCAGCAAAGCCTAAATGATTATTAGCTTCGTAGGTGTTCATACCTTGCGATTGCAGTACGTAAGCATCAATTTTGTTGTATAAACCAATGCCACGGCCTTCTTGGCGTAAATACAATAAAATACCGCCTTGCTCGTGCATCATTTCAATACACTCATTTAGCTGCTCGCCGCAATCACAACGCGATGAGTAAAATACATCGCCTGTTAAACACTCTGAATGCATACGAATAAGCGGTACATCTTGCTCTGTATCAGCGTTGTTAAACACCATAGCAATATGTTCTTTACCATCTTTTAAATCAGTAAATGAGATTATTTCTGCAGGGATATCACTATTTCTGCCAACATTAAGCTGGACTCTTGCTCTTACTTGCGCCACGACAAATCCAAATATTTAAATAACTACGACACGACAATAAAGTGATAATATCACAAGATAGGATAAATACACCGTAGTACAAGACTGTTTATGGCAATTATATGGCGACGACAGGCGTTATTTTCAATGATTGTTAGCAATAAATTAATACAAATAACAGCCAATGTTATTTACGTTGATTTACCTTAATCAGTGACACCTACAGGCGCGTTTGGTATTTTGTATTTTAAACAACGATAGGGATTATTATGAAACGTCAGCAACTCGCTTTATTTATAGGCTTAAGTTTATCTGCTTTAAGCGCAACCACTTTAAGTACTACAGCACTTGCCAGCCAAGCAAGCGATCCTCAAACGGTATTTAGCCAAGCATACCAAAGCTATTTAGCTGCAGTTAAAGCAGACAAAAACGTACAACAAACTGCCAAGCTTGCTTACACATCGGGTAAAGCCGTTTACGGTAAAAGCGACGACAATACTGCCAACTTAGCTATTAATTACGCTAAAGCAATAAAAGGCTACGGCGATGAGCTAAACGAACAGCGTTTTGCACTCTATAACGAAGCCCATACTATTTTAGCTGCAAATCACGGTAAACTATCAATAGAAACAATTGATGCACTGCTCGGCCAAGCTAACTACACAACATCAGCTTACAAAGCAGCTAATTTTTTAGAACAAGTAATAGATATAGCTAAAACACAAAATAAGCCTAAATTTGTAGCCGACATGAAACTAGAAGCGGCATCACTGCTTGCTAAAAAGTTTAGCTCTAAAAAATATCGCGAAGCGAAAAACTACCTAGAAGAAGCCGACGAATACTACCGTGAAAATCTGCCTAGTAGCTCGGTAGAGCAAATTAAAGCTAATTTTTTAATAGCCGCATTTGCCGAAGGTAGTAAAAAATATAATCAGGCAATTGAGCGCTTAAACAACATAGTTACCGCGTTTGACGATAACTTAAAATACGATCACAGTGCTGAGCTAACCGCTCACTCTAAACTTGTAGGTCTGTACGAAAAACAAGGCAAAAGCGAAGAAGCAACTAAACACTGCCTCGCTATCGCTCAAATGGTGCCATGGAAAGAATCGCAAGAGCAAACACCACTCTATCGTGTTAATCCTAAATACCCAGTGCACAAAGCCAGATTTAGTACCGATGGTAGCGTTGTTATGGAGTTTGAGGTAGACGCCGCAGGCTTTGTAAAAAACCCAAAAGTACTTAGCTCTGAAGGCGGCAGCGCATTTGAAAAGTCAGCCAAAGCAGCGCTTGAGCAATGGCGTTACGCGCCAAAGTTTGAAAATGGTAAACCTGTTAGCGCTATTTCTCAGGTACAGCTCGACTTTAAAATTAACCGCCACTAAAAGCGGCTCATTAAAAAAGGCGCTTTAT
>NZ_PJBK01000069.1:0-28829 GCF_002836155.1 Pseudoalteromonas sp. GutCa3
TATTAATGATACTTTTTTCAGCCAAACAGAGGGATTAGAAAGTATTTCTAATCTGAATACACGTGTCGCCAAAATAGATATTTTAGTTGTAATTATTGAGATAGCGTCAGTTTTTATTTGTGCATACATATCTAGAAGAAAGTAAAACTATATAGAAAACTTCTTAGTTGTACTTCCATTCTGCCATATTATTTATAGTGGTAATAATATTAACAACGGAAAATTTACCCTTTATCATGCAAGCTACAATAGAATTTAAAATAAACATGTCAGTTCCTCTAATTCTCCAATCCGAAATAGCTGAATGCGGCCTAGCCTCTGTTGCAATGGTGGCAAGTTATCACGGCCATAAGCTGGATATGCCTGCCATGCGAAAGCGCTTTTCGGCTAATCTAAAGGGTATGAATTTACAGCAACTGATTGAGCTGGGTGATAACTTGGGGCTCGCCAGTCGTGCATTGCAATGCCCTATTGATGAAGTCCATAAACTACAAACTCCGTGTATTTTACATTGGGATATGAATCACTTTGTGGTATTGACCAAAGTCTCTGGCAAAGGTGCAAAGGCTAAATTTGCTATTAACGACCCAGCTGTTGGTAAGCGTAGTTTAAATAGTAATGAGTTTAGTAAGCACTTTACCGGCATTTGTTTAGAGCTGACTCCAACCAGTCATTTTGAAGCCAAACAAGAACAAGCACGGATGAAGTTTACCCAACTTTGGAGCTCAATGAAGGGCTTAAAAGCAGGGCTAATAAAACTGATTGCGTTGTCACTGGTATTGCAATTATTTGCTTTGATGACCCCTTATTATATGCAGTGGGTGGTGGATGAAGTACTCATTAGTTTTGATGAATCGTTATTAACGGTACTTGCCATGGGTTTTGCTCTGATTGCGATAATTTCAGTGGTGACTAATGCGGTACGAAGTTGGCTAATTTTACGGCTTTCGAGTTTGCTCAATATGCAAATGGGCGTGAATTTGCTCAGGCACTTATTGCGCTTGCCAATGAACTATTTTGAGTCCCGCCATATTGGCGATATTGTCTCGCGCTTTGGCTCATTAGCGCAAATACGGGAGCGCATAACTACAGGGTTTGTAGAAACACTGGTCGATGGCGTAATGGGCATTACCGTATTGATTATGATGCTAATTTATTCGCTAAAACTCACTGCGGTAGTTGTTGGTGCAATTGTGCTGTATACCTTGGTACGTTTAGCGCTGTATCGTCCACTACATCAAGCTACTGAAGAAGTGATTCAATCATCTGCCAAAGAGCAATCGAACTTTTTAGAAAATATTCGGGGTATGCAAACTATAAAATTGTTTGGTAATGAATCGCAGCGCCAAGGTATTTGGCAAAACCGTTATGCAGAGGTCATTAATAGTGAAATCCGTTTAGGGCGTTTACATATTAGCTTTGATTCATTTAATAAGCTGTTATTTGGCCTTGAAAATGTATTGGTGATTTACTTTGCTGCATTGCTAGTTATGAGCAATAGCTTGTCTGTTGGTATGGTACTGGCGTTTATTGCTTATAAAAACCAGTTAACCAGCCGCTTTGCCAACTTAATTGAGCAAATCATTCAATTCAAAATGATGCGCTTACACTTAGACCGTATTGCAGATATAGCACTCACGAAACAAGAAGTTAATCGTGACGGTGAAATGGTCTATACAGGTGATGACGAAGGTAAAGTGAGAGGTCAGCTTACACTCGAAAATATTTGCTTTAGTTACAGTGAAGAGCAAGTGCCGATTTTAAATAATGTTAATTTAACACTGAATACCGGTGACTCGATTGCGATTACGGGTCCGTCAGGTGCGGGTAAAACTACGTTGATGAAAATAATGCTAGGGCTATTACAGCCAACCTCAGGGACTGTGTTGCTTGATGGCAAAGATATTACCCAGCTTGGCCTTAAAAACTACCGTAAACAAATAGCTGCAGTAATGCAGGATGACACATTGTTAGCTGGCTCAATCGCTGATAACATCAGTTTTTTTGACCCACAGCCCAATTATTTAAAAATAAAGACGTGTGCTCGTCATGCGGCTATTCATGATGATATTACCAAAATGACTATGGGCTATAACTCATTAGTTGGGGACATGGGATCAAACTTATCGGGTGGGCAAGTACAGCGGTTATTATTAGCACGAGCGTTGTATCAATCGCCGTGTGTGTTATTTATGGATGAAGCAACTAGCCATTTAGATAAAGACAACGAAGCGAAAATAAGTGAACAAATTCAGGACTTACCCATCACACGGATTATGATTGCTCATCGCCAAGAAACCATTAGCATGGCCAGTAAAGTCTATCAACTGAGAGAGGGTAGGTTGGTGGAGCTACAACAGCAGTGCGAGAGTGCATAAAATGCCCAGTGCTTGTGTTTTACACGCCTTTTTATTATGTTTACATTTAATACAAGCTCAATACCAGCGATATAAAAACCCCAGTTACAAATAACTGCACAACACAAAACCCCATAATATCTTTTGCTTTTAGGCCTGCTATAGCCAATACGGGCAACGCCCAAAAAGGTTGAATTAAATTAGTCCACGCATCACCCCATGCAACAGCCATTGCAACGCGCGATATATCAGCACCTAGCTCTTGTGCTGCAGGTATTACAATAGGTGCTTGTA
This sequence comes from Pseudoalteromonas sp. GutCa3, assembly GCF_002836155.1. Classification (NCBI taxonomy): domain Bacteria; kingdom Pseudomonadati; phylum Pseudomonadota; class Gammaproteobacteria; order Alteromonadales; family Pseudoalteromonadaceae; genus Pseudoalteromonas; species Pseudoalteromonas sp. GutCa3. The sequence goes on from NZ_PJBK01000069.1 coordinate 2,652, forward strand.
CAGCCCATTGGCCACCGCCAGAGGGGACAAACATATTAACGAGCCCTGCACTTATAAAACTAAAAAATGGCAAGCTATCAGCATCTGCAACGGCAATAAAGCCACGTGATATCTTTTGTGCTAATCCGCTATCAATCATTACCGCCATGATGCCTGCATAAAAAGGAAATTGAATAACAATGCCAGCCCCGCTTGGAATTGCTTGTTGCAGACTGTTAAGTAATTTATGGGGTGTTTGATGCAGCGTAATAGCTAAAAACAAAAATACGGCAATAACGCTATTAAGGTTTAAGTTTCCGCCAGCAATAAAAAAGTAATAACCTAAATATGCCAAACCTAATAAGCCAATTGCCATACCGAGTAGTTTACTTTGTTCCAAATGTTGGGCGGGTCTAGTTATTGTTGTGGGCTTAGGTGTTGTCTCTTGTAAAAGAGCTGGGTCGATATATACGCTTTCTTGCTCGCTTGGCAGCATATAGCGATTAACGAGCGGCATAATAATGAATAAACCAACTAATATGGCTATATTAAAGCCCGCAAATAAAGTGTGCTCTGTACTAATAATTCCAATGCTGGCCTCTGAAAAGTGACCATCGGTTGCGATAGTTAAAGGAATCGAACCGGCTAATCCGCCATGCCATACAACAAAACCTGAGTAAGCGCTGGCTACTAATAATCGATAATCAACACGAGTATGTTTAGCAATTGCCTTGGCAAAAAGGGCACCAATAACTAAGCCAAATCCCCAATTTATCCAGCTCGCTAAAAGCGAAATAAGCGTTACCAATATAATTGCTTTAGGTGCTGTATTTGCGAGTGTTGCTAGTTTTTCTAATAACTTACTTATAGGTGGCGTACTTGCCAACATGTAGCCTGTAATTAACACTAGTAGCATTTGCATAGCAAAACTTAATAAGTTCCAAAACCCACCTCCCCACGCTTGTAATACTTCAATGTTGGTTGCGGTTGTAAATAAGCTCGCACTAATAAGAGTAATTATTGTAAGTAAAATTACAAATATAAAAGGGTCGGGAAGATAGCGCTCTACAATTTTAGTAAAAGGGCGGGCTATTTTATTAAGCATAAGCACAACTGTTTTGGTTATTATTTTAACGCTAATTAATCATGAAAAATCACCATTGGCAAACAGCATTTAGTCTTATATTTGTGGTTAAAAGCTTAAACATTGCTTAAAAGCATCGCTTACAGTAACGTACTGTTTATAGATAATTTACTAACGAAGACTTTGTATTATGCCGGTGATATTTAAAAGGCTAGCGTTACTTGTTCGCGCTCATATAGATCAGTTGAGTTGGCAAGCAGTGGCATTAGCTATTTTGACTCATATGCTATTAACATGGAGCTTACTATTTATAGCGAATGAGAAAGCGTTAACCTCGCTTACTACCTTTTTTTACTATTACACAGTAACAACATCAACAGTGGGATATGGTGACTTTAGTCCAACTACTGATCTTGGTCGTTGGGTGGTTGCATTAATACAAATTCCATTTGGTTTAGCTTTATTTGGTGTTTTGCTAGGAAAAGCAGGACAAACTGTTACTTACTTAATTAGGCGCGCTATGACTGGTGATAAAAACTTTGCCCACAGTAACCATCATATTATTATTTTTGGTTGGCACGACACTCGTACAAAAAAGATGATTGATTACATTTTGGCAGATACGAAACGTACTGACCGTCGTATTTTACTCGCGGTAACAGAGCAAATGGATCATCCTTTTTTAGCTAACGAAAGCGTTGATTTTGCACGTTTAACGAGCTTCACTAATTTAGCTGAACTAGAGCGGGTAGCTATTCGTAGTGCTGATAAAGTGATTATTGATGGTCAAGATGACGATCAGACATTTACAACAGCCCTGCGCATTAGTCGCTTAGTAAAAGATGATTGCCATATAAGTGCTCACTTTTTGGATGAAACCAAAGTTGAGATGATGTTAGAGCATTGCCAAAATGTAGAGTGTAGTAGTGCAAAATCAGCTGAGATACTCGTACGCTCAATGCAAGATCCAGGTTCGAGCCGTGTGCAAGAGGAGCTGCTATCTACTTTGCACGGCGATACACAATTTAGCTTGAAAGTACCAAGTGGCTGCAAAGATATGGAGTTTGGTACTTTGTTTCATCATTTTAAGCTTGAGCATGATGCAATACTGTTAGGTGTTGCCCATAATTTAAGTGCGCAAAATATGGATTTAAACCCACCATTAGATTACAAAGTAAGTGAAGGCGATATTTTGCACTATATATCGGTAGATCGAGTATTAAGTAGTGAAGTAGACTGGTCGAGCCTAGAAAAATAATGAATGAAGTTGTATTTTTAATTGTTGTTTTAAGTGCTTACATATTACCTGTCGTTATTGTACTTAACAGTAAGCGTACACAGGGTCATGAAAAGAATGGCTGGCTAATGGGAATCATTATATTTTCTTGGTTAGGTTTAATGATGTACTTTACCATTGTGCCCAAGCATAGGCACAAAAAGAAAAAGGCTAAATAGAGTAATTAGCCTTTATAGCCGTTTTCGTTGGAATAATTACTCTTCCAACTGTTTGAGTTTATGCTCAATTAGAGGGTCGTCAGGTAGAAGTTGCTGGGCGACTTCTAATAGCTGAATAGCATCATTAGGGTGCTCATCTTGGTGCTTAAGTGCCACATCTATTAATGGCTGAATATCAATTTTTGCTTGATGCTCTTGTACATACACTTCTTTTTCATCAGCTAAAATTTTATGCGCTGTACTCAATAATGCTAAACGATGAGGGGAATCTGCATTAGCCGTATTGAGACTTTGATAATAATCTTCTTTTAAGCGTAAGGTTTTGGTTTGCAGGCGAAACTGTGCAATATCGATTTGCTGATGTTGAATGAAATCAACGGCTACTTGCTTATAAAACCCAAACTTATTCAAATATGTAGCGTGTGTGCCATGTCCCATACCAAATACTCGCAAGTGAGTTAACTGCTTATAGCGCTTGGCATGCATTCGGTCTATACGATTAGTAGGATCGTAAATAATATAGCCTTGGGCATCTCCTAAATCTAGATCGTGATAATCTTGTTGCCAGTCAAACTGCTGAGCTATATCGGTACTAGAGCGGTCATCCCACGGTACTAATTCTTTATTTTTAGTACTTACCGGATGGAAGAACAATACTTGGTTTAGCTTTAATAGTTTAGCAAAAGCGCCAACAGCAAATCCGCCACGGCTTAAGCCATAGCCTAGTCGACAATTAAACGGCGTAAGTAATGTTGATAATTGCTCGAGAAAAAAGATTAAATTACGATTACGAAACCAATTACTTTTACCTAAATGCTGAAAAGCGATTACGTTTACGTTTTGTTTTTGAGCTAAGTGATAACCCCATGGTGTAAAATCAGGGTGAAGATCTTGCTCTTGCACGTTAGTGCCTGCGGGTGAAAAGGTAAAAAGCAGGGGCTTATTAACGTCAACAAAATCATACTTAACAAATACATCGCCGAGTAAATCACTACCCGTCATGGGTAATCGAGTTTGTTGCTCATTGCGCGGGAGAGTTAACCATTTATCTAACCAATACAGTAATTTCATTAATCCTCCAGCTATAAGTCAGCATAGATCATATCAAACTCAATGAAATTAGGTCAAACCGAGAGGGTGTTACTGCGCCATTTTGATTATTTCATCCCAGTCATTTTTAGTAACAGGCATTATTGATAGTCGTCCGCCTTTTTTAAGTGCGATTTCAGTAATATTATTATTGGCTTTAATATCTTTAAGGCTAATTAATTTTTTTAAATGGCTTTGGTAAGTAACTTCAACAACAACCCAGCGTGGTTTGTCGCTGGTGGCTTTTGCATCGTAATAGTCGCTACTTAAATCAAACTGAGTAGGGTCAGGGTAGGCATCGTGTGTCACTTCGGCAATACCCGCTACACCTACGTGTTTACAGCTTGAATGGTAAATCATCACTGAATCACCGAGCTTAACGCCATCACGCATGAAGTTTCGCGCTTGGTAATTACGCACGCCTTCCCAAAGAGTCGTTTGTTTTGGTGCGTTTTTTAAATCATCTAATGAAAACGCATCGGGTTCAGTTTTAAATAGCCAGTAAGCCATAACAGTATTCCTAACAAATATTTACTTCCCACTATTGTATAGTATCATTTGGATACTAGGGTAATGAGGAAGAAGTAATGAGCCAAGTATTAGATGATTTATTGTCGTTGTTAACACTTGAAGAAATTGAGCAAGGTTTATATCGAGGACAAAGCCAAGATTTAGGCTTTGGTGCTGTGTTTGGCGGTCAAGTTATGGGGCAGGCGCTTTCTGCCGCTAAAGAAACTCTACCTGAGGGGCGTATAGTTCATTCATTACATTCTTACTTTTTACGCCCAGGCGATCCAGCTAAACCGATTGTTTATGATGTAGAAACTATTCGCGATGGAAAGAGCTTTAGTACTCGCCGAGTAAAAGCGATTCAGTACGGTAAGCCAATCTTTTATATGACAGCGTCGTTTCAGGGTGAAGAAAATGGTTTGTCGCATCAAGCAACAATGCCTGATGTACCCGCACCTGAAGAGTTACGCTCATCACTTGAGTTTTATCAAGATAACGCTTCGCATATCCCTGAAGTCATCCGTAATAAGTTTACGCGTGAAATGCCAATTGAAATGCGACCAGTTACTTTTCATAACCCGTTTAAACCAGAAGTTATGGAGCCGGTAAAGCATATTTGGTTTAAAGCTAATGGTGAAATGCCAGACGATCAGCGCATCCACAATTACTTATTAGCGTATGCCTCTGATTTTGAGTTTTTACCAACAGCATTGCAGCCTCATGGTGTATCGTTTATGCAGCCAAATATGCAAGTAGCTACTATTGATCATGCAATGTGGTTTCATCGCCCATTTAGAATGGATGATTGGATTTTGTATTCAATTGATAGTCCAAGTGCGAGTAATGGGTGTGGTTTGGTACGCGGGCAGTTTTTTGATCGCCAAGGCAACTTGGTTGCCTCAACAATGCAAGAAGGGGTTATGCGTCAGCGCTAACCCCCTTCTATAGATATATTACTAGTTACACTGATCTTGTACTATATCGCTGATTGACTGCCAGACCCGTGCTGGCAGTAATGTTTTAAGGTGTGCGTAGGTTTCGCAAAGTTGTGTACTGCCTACTAAGCCTTTATCACCCTCTGTTATTAACGACTCGCCACGTAAGTTCTCGATAAAACTAACAAGTACTTTTTTATCAAAAAATTCAGGTGTTTTAATACCATGCAGTGTGCCTAAACGCTGTGCAAGCACTTGGCTCTCTCGTTCTAATTCTGCTTTTTCAATGCCATCACTTGTTTGAATAAAACCAATCACAATAGCGTAACGTTGTAGAGTAAAACTAAGTGCTCGTCCAAGCATTTCTAGCTTAGCTAAGCAGTCATTACTGTTCGTTATATGAATGTTATCGCCATCAAACTCAATTAAATTTTGATCAGCAAAGTTAGCTAAAATACGCGTTATATAGTTTTCATCAAGAGGCTGTAAATACCATTCTTTAGCAAATAATGGATAAAATGTTTTTACAAGTTGCTGGCATTGCTCAATAGTTGTGCTGTGTTGTTTAAATAGATGTAGTGCAATTAAGCTTGGTACTGCAAATAAGTGCAAAATATTGTTTCGGTAGTAATTAAACAGTACTTTTTCTTTATCGCTAATAGTAATAATTTCGCCAAATTCATCACTGATAACTTCAAACTTATTCAGCTTTAATGCATGCGTTAGTAATTGCTCTGGTGTTTCGTCTGGCGCGGTTACTTTATCGCTATAGCTTGCATCGCGCTGTAAGCGCAGATAAAAATCAAGTTGTGCTAATAGCTTTGGTTTACTCAATGCTTGTTTATCGTTAACCAGCAATATCATCGCTAGTAAGTTAACCGCATTAAGCGCCGCCGCATTATTAATTTTAACCATTACTTGGTCGGCAAGTTTAGTTACTTGTGGCGCTAACCATTGTGGCTTTTGTACATCGGTAGGGTGTATTGAATCACGCCAATCAGGTTGGTTATCGTTTAAGTATTGGTTAATCGAGATTGGATCACCAAAGTTTAAATTACCACGACCGTAGTTTTTAAGGTTTTTGATTGCCTTAAAAATACCAAATATAGATTCGCCTTTTTTATCTTTTCCATCTAGCTCTTTAAGGTAGGTGTTAATTTCCATTACGTGCTCGTAGCCAATGTACACAGGAACGATAGATATTGGTCTGTCTATTCCGCGCAGCATTGCTTGTAATGTCATAGATAGCATACCTGTTTTAGGTGGAAGTAAGCGCCCAGTTCGGCTTCGACCGCCTTCCGTGTAAAACTTAACAGAGTAACCTTTAATAAACAGTTGGCTTAAATACTCTTTGAATATGGCAGAATAAAGTTTATTGCCTGCAAACGAGCGACGAATAAAGAATGCCCCAGAGCGTCTAAATATGCCACCGGCAGGGAAAAAGTTAAGATTTATACCTGCAGCTATATGTGGTGGAACTAAGCCTAAATGATAAATAGAGTAAGTAAGCAGTAAGTAATCCATATGACTGCGATGACAAGGCATATAGATTATTTCATGGCCTTTATCTGTTAGTTCATGAATTTGTTCTGCGTGTTTAATATCAATACCGTTATAGAGCTTATTCCACAACCAAGTTAAAAATCGCTCGGCCACACGTATCATTGCTTCAGAGTAATTAGCAGCTATCTCATCAAGTAGCTTAAGTGCATTTTGGCGGGCTTCTGTTTGGCTAATGTTTTTAGCTTTAGCTTCATCTTGAATTGCTTTTTTTATTGTAGGTGACGCTAATAAAGAATTAAATAATTGTTCACGAGAGGGCATTTTAGGGCCTGTAGCAGCTAGCTTTTGGCGCTTAAAGTGAACACGTGCTACACGTAATAATTTATGTGGTAACTCGCTTACATCGGCTTTTTCATTGACTAAAAGCGATAAGTCGAGTGGTTGGCTAAAGCGAATAAAGTTGTCGCGTCCTGAAAATAACACCACAAAAAACTTTCTAAACCAGCTAGGAGTTAGAGAGTGCGTAATTAAAGTTCGTAGCCCCGGCTTTTCTTTACCCGGGTCGCGACCCCATAAAATAGTAACCGGAACCACTTGTACGTTTTGCTGCCCACTTTGTATTAGGTATTCAATAATTTGTTTACCTTGAGCTAAAGCATTGGTTGGCTTAGCTTCATCACCAAAAAGTGGTGGTGGATTTTTAATACCAATAAAACGGTCTAAATCTTGGTTACCTAATACTTGCTCTTCGGTTGGGCTAGGTAGACCATTTTTTTTACACGCATGTGCGAGAGCCGCTAAATCAAATCGTGAATTTAAACGCACTATATAAAATGTAGGGTACTCAGGGTTTAGATCATACTGTTTAATCGGATTTTCTGGCAGCACTTTGCTTTTTACAAATAAGCGGCTAAATCCAGCAGACATAACATTTAAACAATAATTAAAAATACGCATCGACTCACCATATTGAGAGTATTAAGGGCAAAATTAGCGCAGTAGGATACCATAATATCTAAAAATCCCTTAGTTTGCGTAATTAAGGTGTTAACTTGTTTATTGACTAACAGTAGAGGTATTAGTTCAAGTATAGCTAGTAAGCATGTATGGGTGCTTATTTAATCAAATTTATAGGCATTGTATTGTTTCTAAATAGTTGTTGCATTTATCACCAATACCTCTATAATACGCAGGCTTTCAAAATTCCTCTGGGAACTAGAAAGGATAAATTAAGCTTGGATTTCAAGCTAATAAACAGGAGTTCCGATTTGGAACTCAACGTAGATATAATCAAACAGCCGACATCTTAAGTTTTAAGATTGTTTCGGTCGTTTTTTTATGCTCTTTTATATGCTCTTTATATTGAGGTTAAGAATGTCAAATCAACGCATTCGTATTCGCCTAAAAGCTTTTGACCACCGTTTGATTGACCAATCAACGGCAGAAATCGTGGAAACTGCGAAACGCACTGGCGCACAAGTACGTGGTCCAATCCCACTACCTACACGCTTTGAACGTTTTACTGTACTAACTTCACCGCACGTTAATAAAGATGCGCGTGATCAGTACGAGATCCGCACCCATAAACGTCTGATAGACATCGTAGAACCAACTGACAAGACTGTAGACGCGCTTATGCGTTTAGATCTTGCTGCTGGTGTTGATGTTCAAATCAGCCTGGGTTAATCGAAAGATTAGAGAGGTTTTAGGAAAATGGCATTAGGTCTAGTCGGTCGTAAAGTGGGTATGACACGAATCTTCACTGAAGATGGTGTATCTATCCCTGTGACAGTTATTGAAGCGACACCTAACCGCATTGCTCAGATCAAATCTGACGCAACAGACGGTTATAACGCGCTTCAAGTAACCGCAGGCACTAAAAAAGCAAGTCGTGTAAACAAAGCTAAAGCGGGTCATTTCGCTAAAGCTGGTGTTGAAGCGGGTCGCGGTCTGTGGGAATTCCGCCTTAACGGTGGTGAAGGCGATTTTGAAGTAGGCGCTGAGCTTACTGTTGAATTATTCAACGAAATCAACAAGGTTGACGTAACCGGTACTTCTAAAGGTAAAGGTTTCCAAGGTGGTGTTAAACGCTGGAATTTCAGCATGCAAGACGCTACACATGGTAACTCTCTATCTCACCGTGCTCCTGGTTCAATCGGTCAAAACCAATCACCTGGTAAGGTGTTTAAAGGTAAGAAAATGGCCGGTCATATGGGTGCTGAGCGTGTAACGACTCAAAACTTAGAACTAGTTCGCGTTGACGCTGAGCGTAATTTGCTTTTAGTTAAGGGTGCAGTACCTGGAGCTATTGGCGGTGACGTTATCGTTAAACCAGCTGTTAAAGCATAAGTCCTGGAGATTTAGTGATGGAATTAGCAATTAAAGACGCTTCTGGCGGTCTTGAAGTTTCTGAAGCTACTTTTGGACGTGAGTTTAACGAAGCATTAGTACATCAAGTAGTTGTTGCATACGCAGCAGGTGCTCGTCAAGGTACTCGTGCTCAGAAGACACGTTCTGAAGTAAGCGGTGGTGGTAAAAAACCATGGGCTCAAAAAGGTACTGGCCGTGCACGTGCCGGTACAATCCGTAGCCCAATTTGGCGTTCAGGTGGCGTTAGCTTTGCAGCTAAACCACAAGACCACAGCCAAAAAGTAAACCGTAAAATGTACCGTGGTGCGATTAAAAGCATCTTATCTGAATTAGTTCGTCAAGAGCGTTTAATCGTTGTTGAAAGTTTTGCTCTAGCAGCACCAAAAACTAAAGAACTAGTTGCTAAGCTTAAAGAACTTGAGCTTAAAGATGTTCTTATCGTGACTGAAGAAGTAGATGAAAATCTTTTCTTATCGGCACGTAACCTTTATAAGGTTGACACACGTGATGTAGCTGGTATCGATCCTGTAAGCTTAATTGCTTTCGATAAGGTACTTATTACAGCCGCTGCTGTTAAGCAACTTGAGGAGGCGCTAGCATGATTCGCGAAGAACGTCTTTTAAAAGTGATCCTTGCTCCACATATCTCTGAAAAAAGCACAATTGCTGCTGAAGAAAACAATACTATTGTTTTTAAAGTAGTAAATGACGCAACTAAAGCTGAAATTAAAGTAGCAGTTGAGAAGCTTTTTGAAGTAGAAGTAACTGGTGTTCGCACACTTAACGTTAAGGGTAAAACAAAACGTACTGGCGCACGTTTCGGTCGTCGTAGCGACTGGAAGAAAGCTTACGTTACTCTTAAAGAAGGCAGCGAGCTAGACTTTGTCGGCGGCGCCGAGTAATAAGGGGATAGAATTATGGCACTTCAAAAGTGTAAGCCTACTTCTGCGGGCCGTCGTCACCTAGTTAAAGTGGTTAACTCTGATCTACATAAGGGTAAGCCATACGCACCACTTTTAGAGAAAAACTCTAAATCAGGTGGTCGTAATAACAATGGTCGTATTACGGTTCGTCATATCGGTGGTGGTCATAAACAACACTACCGTTTAATCGATTTTAAACGTACTAAAGATGGCATTCCAGCTACTGTTGAACGTTTAGAATACGATCCAAATCGTAGCGCAAACATCGCTCTTGTATTATATGCAGACGGTGAGCGTCGTTACATTATCGCACCTAAAGGCTTAAAAGCTGGCGATGCAATCCAGTCTGGTGTTGATGCACCAATCAAGCCTGGTAATGCATTACCAATGCGTAATATGCCTGTAGGTTCGACTGTTCACAACGTAGAATTAAAACCAGGTAAAGGTGCTCAAATCGCACGTTCTGCTGGTGCATACGTTCAAATCCTTGCTCGTGATGGTCAGTATGTAACATTACGTCTTCGTTCAGGCGAAGTTCGTAAAGTTGAATCTGATTGTCGTGCGACTCTAGGTGAAGTAGGCAATGCTGAGCATATGCTTCGTTCACTTGGTAAAGCAGGTGCAAATCGCTGGCGTGGTATTCGTCCGACAGTTCGTGGTGTTGCCATGAACCCGGTAGATCACCCACACGGTGGTGGTGAAGGTCGTACATCTGGTGGTCGTCATCCTGTGTCTCCATGGGGTAAACCGACTAAAGGTGCGAAGACGCGTAAGAACAAGCGTACGGATAAATTTATAGTACGTCGTCGTACTAAGTAATATTGAGGAATAGCCATGCCACGCTCTCTCAAGAAGGGTCCTTTTATAGACCTACACTTGCTGAAGAAGGTAGAGAAAGCTTTGGAAAGCGGTGAGAAAAAGCCAATTAAAACTTGGAGCCGTCGTTCAATGATCATACCTAACATGATCGGATTGACCATTGCTGTCCATAATGGTCGCCAGCACGTACCAGTTTTCGTTTCTGACGAAATGATCGGTCACAAACTAGGTGAATTTGCACCAACTCGCACTTACCGTGGCCATGCTGCGGATAAGAAAGCGAAGAAACGATAAGAGGGGAAGATAAATGCAAGCATTAGCTAAACATAAATTCGCCTCTGGTTCGGCGCAAAAAGCACGTCTAGTTGCAGATCAGATCCGCGGGTTACCTGTAGATCGCGCACTAGAAATCCTGGCGTACAGCCCTAAGAAAGCGGCTGTATTAGTTAAGAAAGTACTTGAGTCTGCTATTGCTAACGCAGAGCATAACGAAGGTGCTGACATTGATGAGCTTCGTATAACAACGATCTTTGTGGACGATGGTCCTACAATGAAACGTATTATGCCTCGTGCTAAAGGACGCGCAGACCGCATCCTTAAGCGTACAAGCCATATCACTGTTATGGTTTCAGATAGCTAGGAGTATAAGTAATGGGACAAAAAGTTCATCCTACTGGTATTCGCCTAGGTATATCTAAACCTTGGGTTTCTACCTGGTACGCGAGTTCAAAAGATTTCTCTGCACAGCTTTTTGGCGATCACAAAGTTCGTACATTCCTTACTAAGGAATTGAAAACGGCTTCTGTGTCTAAAATCGTTATTGAGCGTCCAGCAAAATCAATCCGTGTAACAATTCATACGGCTCGTCCGGGTGTTGTTATCGGTAAAAAAGGCGAAGACGTAGAAAAATTACGTCAAGCGGTAACTAAAATCGCTGGTGTACCTGCTCAGATTAATATCTCTGAAGTACGTAAACCAGAACTAGATGCACAACTAGTAGCAGACGGCATTGCCTCTCAACTAGAACGTCGTGTTATGTTCCGTCGCGCTATGAAGCGTTCGGTACAAAATGCAATGCGCATCGGTTCTAAAGGGATTAAAGTTGAAGTTAGCGGTCGTCTTGGCGGCGCTGAAATCGCACGTTCAGAATGGTATCGTGAAGGTCGTGTACCTCTACATACTCTTCGTGCTGATATCGATTACGCAACTTCTGAAGCCTTAACCACTTATGGTATCATTGGTGTTAAAGTTTGGATCTTCAAAGGCGAAGTTATTGGTGGTTTACCACTAGTACAAGAGCAAGAGAAGCCAGCTAAACGCGCACCAAAGAAAGCCAAGAAAAGTGCTAAGTAGAGGTAGCGACTAATGTTACAGCCAAAACGTACAAAATTCCGTAAAATGCACAAAGGCCGCAACCGCGGTTTAGCGCAAAACGGTAACAAAGTAAGCTTCGGTACTTTCGGATTGAAAGCAACTGGCCGTGGCCGTATGACTGCTCGTCAAATCGAAGCAGCTCGTCGTGCTATGACGCGTCACGTGAAACGTCAAGGTAAAATCTGGATTCGTGTCTTCCCTGACAAACCGATTACAGAAAAACCTCTTGAAGTTCGTATGGGTAAAGGTAAAGGTTCTGTTGAATATTGGGTTGCTGAAATTCAGCCTGGTAAAGTACTTTACGAAATGGAAGGTGTTTCAGAAGAGCTTGCTCGTGAAGCATTCGACCTTGCTGCTCGTAAATTGCCATTCAAAACAACTTTCGTAACTCGGACGGTAATGTGATGAAAGCTAGCGAACTAAAAGACAAAAGCGTAGAAGAGCTTAATGCTGAACTTCTAGGACTACTTCGTGAGCAATTTAATATGCGCATGCAAGCTAGCACTGGTCAGTTAGCTCAGACACACACGCTAAGAACAGTACGCCGCGATATCGCGCGTGTAAAAACAGTTATTAACCAGAAGGCAGGTCAATAATGAGCGATAAAATTCGTACTCTTCAAGGCCGTGTAATCAGCGACAAGATGGAAAAATCTTTCACTATCGCTATCGCACGTTACGTGAAGCACCCAATCTATGGGAAATTCATTAAACGTACGACTAAGTTACACGTACATGACGAAAATAACACAGCAAAAGCGGGTGACGTAGTTACTATCCGTGAATGCGCACCAATTTCTAAGAATAAATCTTGGACTTTAGTAGACGTTATTTCTAGTCCAAAACAAGCTTAATTTTTTAATTAAGTTAGTTTTGTAAAAAAGCCCCGGCATTAGCTGGGGCTTTTTGTATTTAAAGCACCTGCAAACAGTAAACTAGGGTGAGCGGGTCACCTGGATTAGTCTTCTATCTGAAAATACAAAGTTATCTTGGGGAGTAGTTGAGAGTTTCATTTACCAGTTACTTTTTTGCTAGCAGAACCATCTACTGAATCAGAAGAAGTTAGATAATAAACTTACATATCTCAGTTAATTTAATGCCAATATGGGGTCATCTAATTCGTGGTGTTACCTTTCTTTTACTATCTTTTAGTCTGAGAACTCACTTACCTTATTTTATTACAATAATACAGTTTCAAAGTATCGAAAATAGACATCCATACACAACTTTCATTATCAGCTTATCTGGTTTTTTATGTCTAAAACCTCAATTTATCGCCTTAAATTAATATTCTGGTATGATTAGCAAATATGCGCTTTTGAATGAATTTTTGAGGTAGTAATGACGCGTAGTTTTGAATTTCATTTGACTGATGAAGTAGCCACGGTTGCAATGGGTAATCGCGTTGCTGATATTATAGAGCAAGGTGCGGTTATTTATTTACATGGTGATTTAGGCGCTGGTAAAACAACGTTTACAAGAGGGGTAGTGCAAGGCTTTGGACATACAGGCAAAGTTAAAAGCCCAACGTATACACTTGTTGAACCTTATGAACTCGAGCGCGCAAATGTTTATCATTTTGATTTATACCGCTTAGGTGACCCTGAAGAACTAGAATACATGGGAATACGCGATTATTTTTCACCAGATGCAATTTGCGTTGTTGAGTGGCCTGAAAAAGGTGGTGAATTTATTCCTGTGCCTGATTTAGATATTACTCTAAGCTATATGGGTAACGAACGTAAAATTGTTATTAATAGCGCCAGTGAGCGTGGTGTAGCAATTGTCGAAAAACTAAATAACAAATAATAATATAGTTAAGGCAGTAATTATCAAATGAGCCGAGGTGTAGTTAAACTCTTTATTTACCTTATGGTTATTACCATAAGCTTGCCGCTGTGGGCCAAAAATACAATTAATAGTGTACGCGTATGGCCGTCCCCTGATAGTACGCGTGTGGTATTTGATTTAAATGATAAGCCTGACTTTAGCTATTTCATGCTTAAAAACCCAAGCCGCTTAGTAATTGATTTAGAAAACACTAACGAGTTAAAAATACTACCAGGTGTACCACCAAAACATCAAATAGTGAGCAAGCTACGCTACTCAAAACCTAAAAATAAGCACAGTGTTCGGTTAGTGTTTGAATTAAACGCACCAGTAAAGCCAGTTGTATTTGCTTTAGCGCCTACAGGCCCTTATAAAAATAGGCTCGTTGTTGATTTATACAATAAAAGCCAAGCTGCCACAGTTGTTTCTCCTGCTCAAACAGCAGCTAAAAACCGCCAGTTAAGCCAAGAGCGCGATATTGTGATTGCAATTGATGCGGGTCATGGCGGCGAAGATCCAGGTTCAATTGGTCCCTCTGGCACGTACGAAAAAACAGTAACACTGCAAATTGCAAAACGTTTAGAGCGCATGATTGATGGCGAACGTGGGATGATTTCGCGCATGGTACGAAGCGGTGACTACTTTGTAAAACTTAATACGCGTACCAATCGTGCTCGTGAAAAAAAGGCCGACTTTTTTGTCTCTATTCATGCTGATGCATTTACGAGCCCGGGACCAAATGGTGCCTCTGTTTGGGTGTTGTCGTTAAGGCGTGCTAATTCAGAGATAGGTAAATGGATAGAAGATAAAGAAAAGCACTCTGAGCTTTTAGGTGGCGCTGCGGATGTAATGAAAGATGCCGCTAACGAAAAATACTTAGCGCAAGCATTACTTGATATGTCGATGGATCACTCTATGAAAACTGGCTTAAACGTAGCTGACGAAGTGGTTAAAGAGTTACGTAAAGTTGCTAAGCTGCATAAAAAAGATCCCCAACATGCGAGTCTTGCTGTACTTAAATCACCAGATATCCCATCAATTTTAGTAGAAACAGGGTTTATATCTAACCCACGAGAAGAAAAGCTGCTTAAAAGTGCTAACCATCAAGAGCGTTTGGCTAAAGCTATATTTACTTCAATTAAAAATTACTATTTAAAAAATCCACCTGATGACTCTTTATTTGCTAAATTAAAGTCGCAATATCCAACAAAGCACAAGGTACGCCCGGGTGAATCTTTAAGTATGTTGGCGAGTCGCTATGGCATTACAGTCACTGAATTAAAACAAGTTAATAAGCTTAGATCTAATACTTTGTTTATTGGGCAAGAGCTCGATATACCACAAAGTTAGTCATTATTATTAGCGCAATGCTTGCTAGGAAATCTCATGAATATTGAAATATTACCCGCGCGTTTAGCTAACCAAATTGCCGCAGGCGAAGTGGTTGAGCGCCCAGCGTCGGTAGTAAAAGAGCTAGTCGAAAACAGTTTAGATGCTGGCGCTACACGTATTCAGATAGATATAGAGCGTGGCGGTCATAAGCTTATTCGTATACGTGATAACGGTTCAGGGATAAGTAAAGATGAGCTAACGCTCGCGCTTTCTCGTCACGCTACGAGTAAATTAAAATCTCTAGATGACCTTGAAAATATTTGTTCACTTGGTTTTAGGGGGGAAGCGCTTGCGTCAATTAGCTCTGTATCGCGTTTAACGCTGAGCTCAAAACCAAAAGATCAAGAAGCTGCTTGGCAAGCATTTGCAGAAGGTCGCGATATGGCCGTGCAAGTAAAGCCAGTAGCGCACCCTGATGGCACAACCATTGAAGTAAAAGATTTATTTTTTAACACCCCAGCTCGTCGTAAATTCTTGCGTACCGAAAAAACTGAATTTAGCCATATTGATGAGTTGATAAAGCGTATTGCGCTTAGTCGCTTTGATGTCTCTATTACACTAACTCACAACGAAAAAGTAGTAAGGCAGTATCGTGCGAAGACAGATCCCTCTCAGGCTATTACACGTGTAGCGCAAGTTGCAGGTAAGGCTTTTGCTGAGCAAGGTTTGCATATTCAATCAGGAGAGGGTGGCTTACAGCTGCATGGTTGGGTGCTACCTGTAGGTTCAGCTAATACGACTCAGTATACTTATGTTAATAATCGTATGATGCGCGATAAGCTTATTCTGCATGCTATACGCCAGGCATTTGAAGAAGTAAGCGGAACACAAGAATTACCCGGTTTTGTCATTTATATTGATATAGACCCTCGGCAGGTTGATGTAAATGTTCATCCAGCTAAGCATGAAGTGCGTTTTCATCAAGGGCGCTTAATTCATGACTTTATATTACAGGCTATTAAGCAAGTGGTAGTGCCGCTGCAAGGTGAGTTTACGAATGAACCGCTTAGCTCTGAGATGGAATCTGCGCCTGTGTTTATGGGGTCAGCGCATAGTAGTTCTAATGATACAAAAGCGGATGGAGTATTTGATTACCCTAAATCGCAATTACAGCCCTCTTACTCTGGAAGTGTTGGTAGTTCATCATCAGTTACTAGAAGTGTTGGCGGTGGCGGGGCATACCGTGCTACACCAAGTACGAGCCATCATGATGTAAACGCGTTTTATCAAGGTGTGAGTGAGCAACACGCTGCGCATTTTGATAATGTAGCAAACATACCCGTAGCACAACACCAGTTAGAGTCTGCGCATAATGTTTTAAAGACAGTTTCAATCATCAGTGTTAATGAAGGTGCGTGTGTATTTAGTGTTGAGCAGCAATTGTATTGCTCACATTTCAAATATGCATTGGTAGATGATTGGCATAATCAAATTAAAGAGTCCGGAAGTTTAGAAGGGAAAGCTCTTTTGCTGCCCGTAAGAGTAAACTTATCAAAAGAAGATTGCTTACTTATAGAAGCTCAGCAATCGTGGTTTACTTTACTTGGTTTTGAACTCGTAATAGAAAAACAGTTTGTAATGGTTAAAAAATTGCCAGCGTGCTTATATTTACTTGATGTAAGTACAGCGATAGGTGAGCTACTTGATGGGTGTAAAGCAGGGCTTGAAAATATAGAGAATTGGTTAGAGTGGCAGATAAAATGTGTACCTCCCCGGTTTTATTTAAGCAATGTGTTTTTAGCGCAACAAATGCGCTTACAAAATAATCCGCAAACTATTGAACGCTTACGCGAAAAAGCAGTTAAAATAGAGCTAAATCACTATTTAATGCAATTAGATTAAGGTATCAGTGTTGAGTAATTTACCAGTCATATTTTTAATGGGTCCAACTGCTGCTGGTAAAACAGCATTGGCAATCTCACTGTGCGAGCATTTAAATACAGAAATAATCAGCGTTGATTCAGCGTTAGTGTATAAAGATATGAACATTGGTACTGCAAAACCCGATGCAGAAGAACTTGCTAAAGCTCCGCATCATCTGATCGACTTACTTGACCCGAGTGAAACATATTCAGTTGCTGATTTTAGGCGCGATGCAGTACAAAAAATTGACGAATTTCATAGACAAGGTAAAGTGCCTGTATTGGTTGGAGGTACAATGTTGTACTTTAAATCTTTAATTGATGGTTTATCGCCTTTGCCTGAAGCAGATACAGTAATAAGATCAGAGCTAGAAGCACAAGCTAAAGAATTTGGCTGGCCTCATTTATATAAAGAATTAGTTAAAGTTGACCCAAAAGCAGCCGAAAAAATAAGTGAGAATGACTCACAAAGGATTAACCGAGCTTTAGAGGTTTACAGGTTAACTGGTAAGACCATGACTGAGTTGCAAAAGCAAAAACAGCCGGCTTTACCTTATACTTTTCATCAATTTGCGATTGCACCGCAAGAACGTAGCGAATTACATCGCCGAATTGAAGAAAGGTTTAAAATAATGATTGATCAGGGGTTTGAAAATGAAGTTTCGACCCTATATCTACGTAAGGATTTACACCCCAATATGCCTTCTATTCGTTGTGTTGGTTATAGACAAATGTGGGATTACCTTGCGGGTGAAACAAGCCATGATGAAATGGTTTTTCGTGGCATCGCAGCAACACGTCAATTGGCAAAACGTCAGTTAACGTGGCTTCGTAGCTGGCCTGATGTTACTTGGTTAACAACGGGTGACGAAGAAAACTTGCATCGTGTAGTAAGTTCGCTAAGCTAGTAGTAGTTGAATATTGTTTTTTATCAAATAAGTTCAGCCACTTAATTATAATAACACCTAGAACGAAGGAACAATAACATGGCAAAAGGCCAATCGTTACAAGACCCATTTTTGAATGCACTACGACGTGAGCGCATTCCAGTATCAATCTTTTTGGTAAATGGCATAAAATTACAAGGCAAAATTCAGTCATTTGACCAATTTGTTATTTTACTAGAGAACACCGTAAATCAAATGGTTTATAAGCATGCAATTTCAACAGTTGTCCCTGCTCGCGCAGTTAACTTCCAAGCAGTTCAAGGGAGTGAAGACACTGAAGAACCAGAAGCTGGTAACTTTTAATTAGGAGCATAATGTTTGTTTGACCGCTATGAATCCGGCGAACAGGCAATTTTAGTTCATATCGACTTACCTAAAGAAGGGGATCGTGAAGATCTTCATGAATTAGAAATGTTGGTATCTTCTGCTGGTGTTAGTAGTTTGGCGGTTGTGCAAGGCAGCCGTCAAGCACCACATCCGAAACTATTCGTCGGTACCGGTAAAGCAGAAGAAATAGCTGAGATTGTCAAAATCCACAATGCAGATGTCGTAATTTTCAATCATCAACTCAGGCCGTCACAAGAGCGTAATTTAGAGCGTGTTTGTCAGTGTCGTGTGCTTGATAGAACGACGCTAATTCTTGATATTTTTGCCCAACGTGCACGTACCCATGAGGGTAAGCTGCAGGTTGAATTGGCACAACTTCGCCATATGTCGACTCGATTAATTCGGGGCTGGACCCATCTTGAACGCCAAAAAGGCGGGATTGGTTTACGTGGACCTGGTGAAACCCAACTTGAAACAGATAGACGATTACTTCGTGCCCGAATTCAAAATATCCGTGCGCGTTTAGCTAAAGTAGCAGTGCAACGCGAACAAGGTAGGCGAGCTCGTACTCGTAACGAAATACCTACGGTATCGTTAGTTGGCTATACCAATGCGGGTAAATCTACATTATTTAATCGAATTACGAATTCAGATGTATACGCGGCCGATCAGTTGTTTGCAACGCTTGACCCGACTCTACGTAAGCTTGAATTAGGTGATGTTGGTCCTGTTATCTTAGCCGATACAGTGGGCTTTATTCGTCATTTACCGCACGACTTAGTTGCTGCTTTTAAAGCAACGCTAACTGAAACTCGTGAAGCTGATTTACAGTTACATGTAATTGACGCAGCAGACTCTCGTCTTCAAGAAAATATTGAACAAGTACAATCGGTGCTTAAAGAAATTGAAGCCGATGAAGTACCACAGCTATTAATTTATAATAAAATTGATGCGCTGGATAACGTAAGCCCACGTATTGATCGAGATGACGAAGGCCAACCTATAAGAGTATGGCTTAGCGCTCAGACTGGTGAAGGGTGTGAATTACTTAGTGAGGCTATTAGTGAACTGCTTGCTAAGAAGATGTTTAACGAAACATTATTTCTTACGCCATTGTATGGTCGCCTAAGGGCTGCATTGTTTAGTTTAAATGCAGTACATGAAGAACGCTTTGATGAGCAAGGTAATTGGCTGTTAGATGTTAGAATGCCAATGGTTGAGTGGAATCGTTTAATTAAAGAATTTGGTCCTGAAATTGCTGGTTTTATCAACCGTAATTAAAAATTGACGTTTTAATGTCGGTTTTTGTATGAGAAACGCGGTAGATTTGTTAGATTTAACACAATTTCCTAATTTATTTAGATAACAATGGAGTATAGCTATGGCCTGGAATGAACCGGGTAATAATGGCAATGACAAAGATCCGTGGAATAATAAAGGCGGACGTGATCAAGGCCCACCTGATTTAGACGAGGTGTTCCGCAAGTTTAGTAACAAGTTCGGCGGCTTATTTGGCGGGAAAAAATCCGGCAATGGTAGCGGCGGTGGACTTGGCGGAGCCGGTATTTCATTCATACTTATTATCGCCGTTATTGTATGGGCGTTAAGTGGTATTTATACGGTTAAAGAAGCCGAGCGTGGTGTGGTTCTTCAATTTGGTAAATATGACCGAATTGCTGATCCTGGTCTGCGTTGGAAAATGACGTTTATTGAAACGGTAATCCCAGTAGATATTGAAGCAGTTCGTTCATTATCGGCTTCTGGTTTTATGCTTACTGAAGACGAAAACGTAGTGAGCGTTGAGTTTCAGGTGCAATACCGTGTTATTGACCCATACCTTTATGAATTTAGCGTAACTAACGCTGATAGTAGCTTAGAAGAAGCACTAGATAGTGCACTACGTTACGTTGTGGGCCATGCAAAAATGGACCAAGTATTAACTAATGGCCGTGAGGTTGTTCGTCAAAATACATGGGATGAGCTTAATAAGATTATCGAACCATATAACTTAGGTTTAATTGTTACTGACGTGAACTTTAAAGACTCTCGTCCGCCAACTGAAGTTAAAGATGCATTTGATGATGCGATTGCTGCACAAGAAGATGAAGAACGTTTCATTCGTGAAGCAGAAGCATATGCTCGTGAAATTGAACCGCGTGCTCGTGGTCAAGTAACGCGTATGACTCAAGAAGCGGAAGGTTACCAAGAGCGTATTACATTAGAAGCACAAGGTGAAGTAGCTCGTTTTGAAAAGCTATTACCTGAATATCAAGCAGCTAAAGAAGTTACTCGTGAGCGCTTATACATTGATGCAATGGAAGAAGTGTTAGGGAGTAGTTCTAAAATATTGGTTGATGTTAAAGGCGGTAATAATATGCTTTATTTACCACTTGATAAGATCATGGATAAGCAAGGGACAGCAACACGTGTTGCACTTCCAAGCTCTAGTGATATTCAAGATTTACGCAATAAAGTAAATACGTCGCGCAATAGCTCTGTTAATAGTGGCAATGACCGCTTTAACAACGACCGCTTCAATGATGGGAGATAATCATAATGAAAAACTTTAGTTTAGTAATACTATTAGCTGCCATTGTTATGTCTTTCTCATCGGTATTTGTTGTACCTGAAGGGCAAAAAGCAATTGTAATGTTATTCAGTAAAGTACAAAAAGACAGCGACGATCAAGCGATTGTATATGGCCCAGGCCTACAATTTAAGGTGCCATTTTTTAGCCAAGTACGTCGTATTGATGCACGTATTCAAACGCTAGATGGTGCGCCGGACCGCTTTGTTACTAGTGAGAAAAAAGACTTAATTGTTGATTCGTTTGTAAAATGGCGTGTTAATGACTTTAGCGCTTTTTACTTACGTGCCCGTGGCGATAAGCAATATGCTGAAACGCTACTTAAACAAAAAGTAAATAATGGTCTTCGTACAAACTTTGGTACACGTACAATTCGCGAAATTGTATCGGGTGAGCGTAGCGAGTTGATGGAAGAAGCGTTAGTACAAGCTTCTGAAAGTGCACGTGAGCTTGGTATTGAGGTGCTAGACGTACGTGTTAAGCAAATTAACCTACCGCAAGAAGTGAGTAGCTCTATTTACCAACGTATGCGCGCTGAGCGTACTGCTGTTGCAAAAGAGCATCGTTCTGAAGGTCAGGAAAAAGCCGAGACTATTCGTGCGGGTGTTGACCGTCGTGTAACAGTAATGCTTGCCGATGCAGAGCGTAATGCGCGTTCTGTACGTGGTCAAGGCGATGCTGATGCAGCAGGCATCTATGCAAGCGCGTATAACAAAGACCCTGAGTTCTTTAGTTTTGTGCGTTCGCTTGAGGCTTACAAAAAGACTTTTAAAAATAAGCAAGACGTTATGGTGCTTTCACCAGATAGCGACTTCTTCCAATATATGAAAGGCGCTAAAGCTCAATAGGCTTTACGTTAATTATTTAGAAGTTAAAAAGCCTCGCATTTGCGGGGCTTTTTGTTAAACACAGTCTAGTGCTTTAAATCACTGTTATTTATGTGGTTATTAGCTAATATTTGGATATAACAAATACGCGCAGAAAAAATAAGCTGAACAGGGGTGATCTTTACTTTAGTTTTCTGGTAAAATCTCGTCCTAATTTTCTCTAAGTGAATTTACGATGGGTAAAAACGTTGTTGTATTAGGCACCCAATGGGGTGACGAAGGAAAGGGTAAGGTAGTTGATCTCCTTACAGACAAAGCATCTTTAGTAGTTCGTTATCAAGGTGGCCACAATGCGGGTCATACTTTAGTTATCGAAGGTGAAAAGACGGTTCTACACCTTATTCCATCGGGTGTATTACGTGACAATGTTAAATGTGTGATTGGTAATGGTGTAGTTTTATCACCAGAAGCGCTAATGAGAGAAATTGGCATGCTTGAAGAACGCGGCGTACCAGTACGTGAGCGTCTTTTAATAAGTGAAGCATGTCCGCTAATCTTGCCTTTCCATGTTGCATTAGATGTAGCCCGCGAAACTGCTCGTGGCGATAAGCCAATTGGTACAACTGGCCGTGGTATCGGTCCTGCGTACGAAGATAAAGTGGCTCGCCGTGGTTTACGCGTAGGCGATTTATTTAATCCTGAATTATTTGCAGCTAAATTAAAAGAAGTTCTTGAATACCATAACTTCACTTTAGTTAACTACTACAAAGTAGACGCTGTAGATTTCCAAAAAACGTTTGATGATGCAATGGCTGTTGCTGATATCTTAAAAGCAATGGTTGTAGATGTAACTGAGCTTTTAGATCAAACGCGTTTAGCAGGCGAAAACATTTTATTTGAAGGTGCACAAGGTACGTTACTTGATATCGATCACGGTACTTACCCTTATGTAACATCTTCAAATACTACAGCTGGTGGCGTTGCTACTGGTGCAGGTTTTGGTCCATTAAACCTTGATTACGTTTTAGGTATTATTAAAGCGTACACTACACGTGTTGGTTCAGGTCCTTTCCCTACAGAGCTTTACGACGGTCTTGAGAAACAAGATCCAGTTGGTAAGCACTTAGGTGATAAAGGCCATGAGTTTGGCGCTACAACAGGTCGACTTCGTCGTACTGGTTGGTTAGATGCAGTGGCTATGCGCCGTGCGGTTCAAATCAACAGTATTTCAGGTTTTTGTTTAACTAAGCTTGATGTTTTAGATGGCTTAGAAACGCTTAAAATCTGTATTGGTTACAAGCTTGAAGATGGCACAGTTACTAACGTAACACCATTAGCAGCTGAAGGTTACGATAAAGTAACGCCAGTATACGAAGAAATGCCAGGTTGGTCAGAAAACACTGTTGGTGTAACGAGTCTTGACGGTTTACCAAAAGCTGCGATTGACTACATCAAGCGTATTGAAGAAATTACGGGTGTTCCAATTGATATTATTTCTACAGGTCCAGACCGCGTAGAAACTATGGTACTTCGCAACCCGTTTGCGTAATTACCATTAGATTAAAAAAGCTGCCTAGTGCAGCTTTTTTTGTATCTAAAATTCACCTTGGAACGATCTTTGTATATATTTTAATAAGTTTATTTTTATAAGTGGTGAGCATGCGTTTATTTTACCGTAATTGCGTATTAAGGCTTTCATTAATTCCGCTGTCTTTATTTATAGCAACCAACAGCTTAGCTACAGAAAGCCCTGCTGCTGTACCGCTGTATACAGAATCTGAGCTAATTGCGTTAATAAATAAAAATACGCATTTAGCGCGGGTGAAGGCAGATGATTGCCAGTTAGTGCAAGATATAGAAGCACGAGCCAATAAAATGGCATTGCCGTCTTATCAATTTTTATACGGCGATATGCTGGCTTATAACGTGTGCGTGGATCGTAATGTAGAGTTAGGTGTGTATTACATGCGAAAAGCGGCTGAACAAGGCTTAGCGGCAGCGCTAGAGCAGTTAGGGCGTTACTACGACACCGGGCGTTTAGTTCAGCAAGATAAAGCAATGGCAATTACGTATTTGCGTGAAGCGTCGTCGCAAGGCAATTTAAAAGCACAACTACGTTTGGTTAAATTATTTAATGATGGCTATGGCAGCCCGCGTGATTTTGAAGATGCATACCGTTGGCTATTTAATTCTATGGTCGCAGATAAAGCGACTCATAAAAAAATTGAGCGAGCGCTGACTAAGTTAGCGCAAAAAATGCCAGATAGTGTGGTTGCGCGAGCTCGCCTTCCTATTTAATGGCTCTTAAAAAACAAAACCCTAACTTTTTAAGTTAGGGTTTTTGAGTTTTTACAGGTAGTAAAAGTGTTTAACTTTCTTCTTTAGCCTTTGTTTGCGGGTCTTTTAAGACCGACATTTTAGGCGGCTGTAATGCAACAACACGCTCGCCTTCTTGCGGCGGTTTTTCCATGTTGATTGTAAACGGTCTTAGCTTAATTGGCGTATCGTCGTCGCTGTCTTTATCACCTTTAAGAATAAACAAAGGGATAGCCTCAGGGTTCATTTCTAGGTATTGCTCCCAGCTAAACTCATCCGAGATACGTGTTGAACTAACCTTACCGCCTTTAGCTATGATACTGCTCAAACGTGCGTATGAGCCTTCGTCGCCAAACAATATTTGTCTAGATAAAAACGTTGCACTGTCTTTATTTGCTTTAGCATGCGACGTTGATGAGCGAAGCGAAAATACATTTTTTTCATTAAGTAAATGCGAAAAGTATTGAACGCCTAGCGCATTATGATGACGGTTTGGCGATAGCGCTAAGACACTGCGAATAGTTGTTAGAGGTAAGTAGCGTTCAGCATGCTCTGATTGCGGGTTACCATAATAACAAGCTAAGCCATCCATACGTGCCATTCTGCAGTTTTCCCATGCAGGATCTGAAAGGTGAACCGGAATATTCTGCTCTTGTAAGCCACGTCCAATTGCACGCGATACATGGTTTGCACCAATAATTAATATTGTGTTTGGCGATGGTTGGCGTACACCTAATAGCTTGGCAACAGGGATGGCTGTTAAGCTTTGCAGCACAACCGTAATGATGATCACCGTAAATATAAGTGGCACCATTTTTTCAGCATCAGCAACGCCAGCTTCCATCATACTTAGTGCAAATACCGACCCAACGGCTGCGGCAACTATACCGCGTGGAGCAATCCAGGCAAGTACCAAGCGAGACTTCATTGGTAAGTCAGTACCAAAGGTCGAAATAGCAATACACAGTGGGCGTGCAACAAAAAGCACAATAGCTAAAAATATAAATACATCGCTGTCGAGCATCATCAAATCAGAAAGCTGTAAACGTGCTGCAAGTAAAATAAACAGCGTTGATATTAATATCATCGACAAGTCTTCTTTAAACTCAAGTACAGAATCTATTTCTAAATCGTCTTGGTTCGCAAGCCAAATACCAAATACAGTTACTGCTAATAAGCCTGATTCATGGCTTAAATAGTTTGATACAGAAAAACTAATAAGGACTAGTGCTAAAATTCCAAACTTATGTAATTCAAATGGCAGCCACTCGCGACGCATTAATAGGGTTGTTAGCCAACCTGCAGCAACACCAATACTTAAACCAACACCTAGGGTTTTAACTAAAGCAATAATAGTATGACTAAATACTTCGCCTTGGCCTACAAGCATTACAGCTTCAAATACCAATACAGCAAATAATGCGCCAATTGGGTCTATTACAATACCTTCCCAGCGAAGTATGCGGTCTATGTCTTGTGTTGGACGCATTGAGTTTAATAGCGGTGCTATAACGGTAGGGCCAGTAACAACGAGTACTGCGCCTAGTACCGCAGCAACACGCCAATTGAGCTCAAGCAACCAGTAGGCGCTTAAGCTAATAATAATGCAGGTAGTAAGCATACCGATTGAGCAGAGATTCCTTACAACTTTTCCTATCCCTTTTAATTCTCTGAAATGCAGAGTTAAGGAACCTTCAAATAAAATGATGGCAACGCTTAGTGATACTACTGGAAACAGTAAATCACCTAACAATGCATCAGGGTCTAAAACACCACTAAATGGTCCAAGTAAAAGACCAGTAAGCAATAAAAAAAGAATAGCGGGTACTCTAAAAGCCCACGCGACCCATTGGGCAAGCACAGAGCAAAGTGCGATACCGGCTATGTAAATTGCTGACATAGATTAAGAATTCCTTATTTATGACGATATGTTTAGAAAGTATAACTTTTGTTAATTATTAATACAGGGGTATACACCGGAAACTGAAATATTACTAATCAATTTTAGCTGCTTATAGAAGATTAGTAGGCTTAAATTATTTAGCGAGAAC
>NZ_PJBK01000070.1:0-28605 GCF_002836155.1 Pseudoalteromonas sp. GutCa3
GTTGCGGTGCCTGAAATAGTTGGGGTGGTGTCGTTACTATCAGCCAGTGCATCTATCGTAATCACCGGTGCTGAGGTATCAATAGTACCCGTTGTTACTTCTGTACTTTCGTTACCCGCAGTATCAGTGATTGATACGTCTACACTGTATTCGCCTTCGCTTAATTCATCTAGTACATCAACAGTGAAAGTGCCGTCAGCGAGTACTTCTGTGGTGATGGTTTGTGGGTTACCTGCTTCATCAGTCACGGTAATAGTAACAACGGTGCCTTCTGGCTCGCCCGTTACAGTGCCAGAAATTGTCGGTGTTGTATCGTTACTATCAGCGAGTGCATCAATCGTAATAGTTGGTGCGGTATTATCGATAGTTCCTTGTGCTGAAGTTTCACTTTGGTTACCTGCTTCATCGCTAACGATGGCATTAACGCTAAAGTCACCTTCAACTAACTCATTAATAGCATCAGCTGTCCAGCTACCATCAGCTAGCGTTTGTGTTGTAATTGTTTGTGTATTACCACCAGCATCCGTCAATATTAACGTAACCGTTGTTCCAGCTGGCACATTTTGTACTGAACCTGAAATTGTTGGAGTAGTATCGGCGCTATCTGGGATTACATTAATTGCTATAATTGGAGCTGATAAATCAATTGTTCCAGTACCGGTATCGCTTGCTTCATTACCTGCAGCGTCTGTTACTGTTGCCGTAATTGTAAAGTCGCCTTCAGCAACAGCTTGAGTTGCACCAACTTGCCAAGTTCCATCTTCTGACACAACCGCCGTCAATGTTTGAGACTCACCATTTGCATCAGTAACTAAAACACTAACAAGGCTACCCGGAGCTACATCACTTGTTGTTCCGCTAAATGTAGGCGTTGTATCGTTTGAATCAGCAAAGTCATTTATTGCAACTAAAGGAGGGGTAATATCAACTGTGCCTAATTGTGAATCTTGAGCTGCGTTACCCGCATTATCAGATACATTAGCAGTTACGGTAAAATCCCCCTCGCTTAAAGCAGTTGGAACCTCAATACTCCAAGTACCATCCGCACTTATAGTAGTAACTAACTGTTGCTCTGCTCCTAGACTATCGGTAACAATTAAAGTTACTTCACTGCCCGATGCTAATCCTTGGGTAGAGCCTGTAAGAGTAGGAGTTGTATCGTTTGTATCTGCAATATTGTTGATAGTGACACTTGGTGCAGTTAAATCAACCGTACCTTTAACAGTTGCCGTACTGCTATTGCCTGCAGTATCACTAACACTCGCTGTTACTGTGAAATCACCTTCACTGAGATCTGCAATAATATCCGCTGTATATGTACCATCTGTATTTGTAGTTGTTGTAAGTGTTTGTTCATTACCTTCACTGTCAGTTATTACTAATGTAACTTCGGTCCCTGCAGGTACATCAATTACATTACCGCTTACAGATGGGGTTACATCATTCGTATCCTCAATAGGATTAATCGTGATTGCAGGATCGGTTAAATCAATCTCTCCAGTTTCACTTGCAGAAGCTGTATTACCTGCAGCATCAGTCACTGTTGCAATTACACTAAACTGACCTTCAACCAATTCATTACTTGCCTCAACAGACCAACTTCCGTCAGCACCTGTAACTACTTGCACGGTTTCTGCTACGCCATCGCTTCCTGTAAATGTAACGGTTACTAACGCACCAGGTTCTACGTCTTGGGTAGAGCCGCTAATTGTTGGTGTTGTATCGTTAGTATCAATAATAAAATTAATGCTTACAGTTAAATCAACATTACCTACTGCACTTGCTTGCGCTTCATTGCCCGAGTCATCTATAACCGCTGCAACTACAGTAAAGTCGCCCTCAGGCAGAGGAGTTGTTACTTGTGCAGTCCACGAACCATCTGCTTGCGTCACTGCTAGTAATGTAAATGTACTGCCATCGCTTGCCGTAATAGTTAAAGTAATGGTAGTACCTGCAGGCACATTACCGGTGTTACCACTTAAAAATGGAGTGGTATCGTTAGTATTAGCAATTGCATCGATTTGAATTGAAATAGGAGCAAACGTTATTTCGCCGTTTGTTTGCGCAGTAGCCTCATTACCCGCAGCATCGGTTACTGACGCAGTTGCTGTAAACTCACCACCTGGCAAGATGTCATTAGCATCAACACTCCATGTACCATCTTCATTTAATAAAGTAGTTAAAGTTTGTACGCTACCGTTTATATCGGTTACTAATACTGTAATTACAGAGCCCGCTGGAGCGTCTTCTACCCTACCTACAAATGTTGGTGTAGTATCGTTAGTATCAGCAATTGCAGTAACGGTAATATCTGGATTTGTTAAATCAACAACACCTTGGTTATTTGCTTGGGCTTGATTACCTGCAGCATCGCTTACACTTGCATCAACCTCAAACTGCCCTTCAGCCAATGGCGTAGTTACGTCAATAGACCAATCACCATCAGCGTTAGTTTGGGTTAATAATGTTTGAGTTTGACCATTAAAATCGGTAATAACCACACTAATAATAGAGCCAGCAGGTACATCTTGCGCGTTACCTGTAATAGTTGGCGTGGTGTCTTGAGTGTCGTTAATATTATTAATTTGTACCGTAGGCGCCGTTAAATCAACTACTCCTGAATCACTTGCTAATGCTAAGTTTCCTACACTGTCGCTTACTTGTGCATCAACAGTAAAATCACCTTCAGTTAAAGGAGTCCCAACTTCTACACTCCAGCTTCCATCGGCTTGAGTAACCGCTGTTAATGTTTGTATTTGTCCTGCACTATCTGTAACAGTAATTGTTACTTGCGTGCCTTCAGGAACACCATTTGTTGTTCCAACAAGTGGTGGTGTTGCGTTATTTGTTTCATCAGTTACATTTACTGTGATTACCGGAGCAGTTAAATCTACATTAGCTAAAGCTTGGTCTACAGCTTGATTTCCAGCGGCATCAATCGCCACTGCGCTTACGTTAAACTCTCCTTCAGATAAAGGTGAGGTAGTAGTAATAACCCAATTTCCTAGCGCATCAACCTGAGTAACAATTGTTTGTACCGTACCTGCACTATCCGTTAACGTGACTGACACATTATCCCCAGTATTCAACCCAGATACAGTCCCTGTTACTGTCACTGTTTGCGAAGCAGAATCGGAAACAGGATCAATCGCAATAAGCGGAGGTGTTGTATCAATTTCTATAGAAATAGTGTCGTTTATAGGGTTGCCAACAGGATCTGTTGCTTCAACAACAACGGTCACAGGGCCATCCGCAACTGGAGTCGGTAGGGTTATTTCAAAGGTACCATCAGGGCCAATCACAACACTAACTACTTGAGAATTTCCATCAACATCAGTTACCGTTACATTAACCGTTTCGCCAATTAAGTTTTCACTCGTACCGGTAATTGTTGGTTGTGATGAATTAGTAACGCCCAGCTCATTAAGTGAAATAGAAGCCGAAGTTGCGTCAGGCACAATACCATCAGAGGTATCTCTTAAATTAAAAGCTTCAGTAGCGCTTTGATCAAAAGAAGAATCAAAAGTAACACTACTAGGATCAACACTTTCAGAAATTCGGGTTAACTGTACAAACGAACTACCTCCATCTGCACCAGCTGCATTACCGCCACCAGCGGCTGTTGCCTCTAAATTATCTAAAATGTCCCCATCACCCTCTAATGCATCTAAAAAATCTGTTACATCTGAATTAGCCGCCGTTGATGAGTCTTGCTCTGTACCTAAGTCTAAGCTTGCGATTGCTTCATCTAAACTTTCATCAAAAACAGTTGTTTCGCTAGAGTCTCTTGCTTCTTTCGCTAATAGGTCTGGTGTTATTTTTACCTTTTGATTTGCGGGTATAGATAAGGTTTCACCTTGCACATCTATTTGTAACGACGACTTAATAGCAGTAACAACTAAATCACCTACGGTAATAATGTCACCAACGTTTAACGCTCTTATTGATCCATCATCCAACACAACACCCGCCGAACCCTGAATATCAATAACTACAAGTTGATTTGCTTCCATTTAGGTACCCTCAAACTTTTTAAAATAACAATCTAATAAATTAAAGGTAGAACAAAAAAAGCACATAGATACTGGACTCAAGTACAGGTTTAGAAGAAAAATTCAAAAATAAAAAATCAACAAAAAAGTGGTAGAAATTTTTTTTTATGCTACCTAAAAAGATTACTTGCAAAATTAGCACTCCTTTACTAAATATTTAAAAGAGTATTTTCGGTCTTAACAGGATCTAAGAGGAAGAAATGATTATAAAAAACACTTTTAAAAAGCATCAAGGGACTATGTTAATCGGATTAGCGATTACAGCCATAACTTTATCAAACTACGTGCATGCAAACGAACAATCAGCAATGCCACTTACATATGTCTCAAGTAAAGCGATTGAAAACAATCCTGAAGTACAAGAAGCATGGCATGCTTTTAAATCTTCTATTTATGGAGTGGATGCTGCCCGTTCAGGTTATTTACCAAGTGTTGATGTATCAGCAAGTGCAGGATATGAAAGAAGAAATTACGGTATTGAAGAAGAATATAACCGTAATACAGCCGAATTAAGCGTTACTCAAATGCTTTATGACGGTTTTAGAACATCTAATACAGTTGACCGTTTTAAACGTATTCAACTTATTAGGTACTTTGAGCTTATTTCTCAAACAGAACAAACAGCACTTGAAGCCTCGATTGCACTACTTGACGTACAAAAATTCAAAGAGTTAGTACAACTTGCAGAAGCTAATTTACAAGAGCACGAGTCTGTATACCAACAAATAGAGCAAAGCGTAAGCGCCGGTGTAGCGCGCGCAGCAGACCTAGAACAAATTAGTGGCCGTTTATCTCTAGCGCAATCTAATGTATTAACGGAGTACTCAAATTTACATGATGTAAGCGCTCGCTACCTAAGAGTTGTAGGTGAGCTACCTATGAACGATATAAAGCAAGCTGACCTTGATGAAAACAATATACCAATTTCGGTTAACCAAGCGCTAGACGTCGCCTACAAAAACAGCCCTTCATTTTATGCCTCTTTGTATAATATTGAAGCGCAAAAAGCGAACGCCAAAGCACAAAAAGCGGCCTTTCATCCTAACGTAGATTTATCTGCCCGCTACGGTAGCCAAGATAGAGATGAGCTTGGTCAAAATGAAACCAGAACAGAAGCGCGAGTCGGCATAGATATTAGTTATAACTTGTATAACGGTGGTCTTGATAGCGCTAATTTAGAACAAGCTTATCAAGATATAAACATTGCAAAATATCAACGAGATCAAGCCTGTATTGATATTCGTCAAAGTCTGCAAATTGCCTACTACAACGTAACTATACTAGAGCAAAAGTTGCCAGCGCTTAATCAACACCGCGAATCATCAACTAAAGTTAAAATTGCATATAAAGATCAATTTGATATAGGCCAACGAACTCTACTAGACGTACTTGATGCCGAAAACGAATCGTTCCAATCAACACGTTCATACATAGTTGCGCTTTACGACCGCCAATCGGCTATTTTAACTATGCTAAAAGAAATGGGGAAATTATTGCCAGCACTTGACGTAATGTCAGGTAAATACCCTACATTAAAAGAGCTAACTGACGATCCTATTGTGCATAACGCACAAAATATTTGTCCGAGTTACGATGTAGCAACCACCTTTAGCCGCAAGGCATTTCTACAAAAAAAAGCGAAGCAAGATAATGCCTACATGAGTGTAACCGCTATGCCAAGGTACTTAGATATACCGTTAGAAACCGACACTACACCAAGTAGCTTTTTAGATGATGATGGTGACGGCGTACCAAACGAGCAAGACACTTGTCCGAGTACACCACTGTCAACTAATGTTGATTTATCTGGCTGTACAATTTATAGCGCATCAACCTCGAATATAGAGATTGGTATCCCTTTTTCTGCTGACTCAAGCGATGTAAGGTCTCAATATATTCAAGAAATTAGTCGGCTTGCAGATTTTTTAAAAGAAAACCCAAATAAGCAGGTTGAAATACAAGGTCATGCTTCTCTAGATGGAGATCGAACATATAACCGCAAACTATCTGAAAAACGTGCGTTTGCCGTTGCTGAAATTCTAATTAAACAATTCGATATAAAACCAAAACGTGTTAAATCGTTCGGGTACGGTATTGATCAACCTCGAGTAAACGAAATATCAGTAAGAGCAAATGCTGCGAATCGACGTATCGAAGCTGTAATTACTGATAGCTAAGTCAATTAACGTTATGTAAATAACTAGGGTCTGTTAATCTTTGCGGATTAAAATTTGTTCAAACTAGGGGCTGTTTAATCGCGGCGCGAGATTTGTAACCTAGTGGGCTAAGTAAAAACCGAGCAACAAAGAGTAAATAGCCCCTAGGAAGAACCCTTTGGGCAGCGCCTGTTTGGCATTAATGCTACGTTATCGCCCATTTATGGGGAATAACCACACTGCATAGGCTCTGCCTTGCCTAAATACCAAACAGACTGCTGCAAATTTAACCTTGAAAGATCAACAGACCCTAAACTCGGCTTGAAATATTTAAGCTAAATTTATTTCTCGAGTTTAGGTTTAGTAGTAACAACCGCATGCAGTTCTACATAACATTGGATGGTTTATGGAATTAAACGATGTACTTGATCATGGTGGCATACTCGTTGACTGCCTAGCAGTTTTATGTCGCCATCATGATAAAGAGTTTTCAAAAGAAGCACTATTAAATGGACTTCCTCTAACTGATGGAAATCTTACTCCATCAGGTTTTTCGCGCGCAGCTAAGCGCATTGGCTTTAAATCAAAAGTAGTTAATAAGCCACTACAAAAAATTAATACAGCACTGCTACCTGCCATCTTAATTTTAAAAGACAATCAAGCCTGTGTTATTAATTCTATTGATTACGATAAGCAGTTGGTGAGTGTAATTTACCCAGAGCTTACCGAATCAGTTATCGAACAAAGCATTGATGAATTAGCAGGCAACAGTGTTGGTTTAATTATTTATGCACAACCAGAATTTGCATTTGATGAGCGAACACCTGTACTTGAAAAACTATCAAAAGACGGATGGTTTTGGGGAGTAATTAAAGAGTGCCGCTCACTTTATAAAGACGTAATCATCTCAGCTATTGCGTTGGGCTTTTTGTCGGTTGCCATGCCTTTATTTGTAATGAATGTATATGACCGCGTAGTGCCTAACCATGCAACAGAAACCCTTTGGGTACTTGCTATTGGTATTTTGATAGCACTCACTGCTGACTTTGTTTTACGCTTAGTAAGAGGCTATTTTGTAGAGCTTGCTGCAAGCAGAATAGATGTAAAAGTATCGGCTGTAATTATGGAGCGGGTATTAGGTATGAAACTAAAAAACCGTCCATCATCAGCTGGCTCCTTTGCTAGCAATATTCAATCATTTGAAGCTGTACGTAACTTTTTTAGCTCCATAACGCTTGTCGCATTAGTCGACTTACCATTCGTAGTTTTATATTTAATTGTTATCGCCATTATTGGCGTACCTCTAAGTTTACCCATTATAGCGGGCGCACTTATATTATTAGCTTACGCTATAGCCGCACACCGCAAACTTGAAGCCCTTTCAGAGCAAACAATGAAAGCAAGCTCAATGCGAAATGCAGTATTAGTAGAAAGTTTAACCAACATTGAAGATGTAAAAAGCTTTCACTCAGAGTGTAAAACACAATCTGTATGGGAAAAGTCGACCATTTACATTGCGCAAGTAAACGCACAAAGCCGACTCGTTTCTAGCTCTATATCAAATACAGCATCGTGGATACAGCAATGTGTAGGCGTGATAATAATGATAATAGGCGTACACCTAGTTATTGAAGGTGAGCTAACTCAAGGCGGATTAATTGCAGCCTACCTATTATCATCTCGTGCTATGGGCCCTATTGGGCAGTCAGCCGCTGTTTTAGCGCAGTATCATCATGCCGCAATAGCAATGCAATCACTAAATGAGATTATGGAAAAAGAGGTCGAGCGCCCACCTGGTAAGCATTGGTTAAGCCACCCTATTTTAAAGGGCGATATAGAATTTAAAGATGTATGTTTTAAATACTCTGACGAATCTCATAATGCACTCAACGGCGTTAGTTTTAAAATTAAAGCTGGTGAAAAAGTTGCAATTTTAGGACGTAATGGCTCAGGTAAAAGTACATTAGAAAAGCTTATTTTAGGGCTATATGAACCCTGTTCAGGAGCAATTTTGATGGACAATAACGATATACATCAAATTGACCCTGCAGAGCTTCGCCATAATATTGGTTATGTACCGCAAACCGTTGCCCTGTTTTATGGGACCTTAAAAGACAACCTTACGATAAGCGCTTGGCATGCCAAAGACGAGCAAATTATTGAAGCCTGTGAGCGAAGCCAATTATTTGATTTAATTAATTCGCACCCAGACGGATTTGATCTACAAGTAGGCGAGCAAGGCCGCCAATTATCAGGAGGACAACGCCAAGCAGTAGGTATGGCAAGAGCCATAATTAATGACCCACCAATACTATTACTAGATGAGCCAACTTCATCGCTAGATCACAATAGTGAAAGTAAAATTATTAACAATTTAAAAAATTATTCTAAAGATAAAACCCTAATTGTAGTGACTCACCGCTCATCATTACTCGAGCTTGTTGACCGTATTATAGTTTTAGATAACGGAAAAGTAGTTGCTGATGGACCAAAACAAAAAGTAATTGCGGCGTTAAATAATAAAACCGTGGAGCAAGCCTCATGAGTGATAACAATAAACCACTTGAACAACGCTCTTTTGAATCTGTTAGCAAAGCAATAGAAGCAAGAAAACAAGGTAAGCCATCCGTATTTAATAAACTATTTAAAGGATGGATTTCACCGCCAAATACTCAAGACTGGGTAGTAGATGCACAGTGGGAAAAAATGCAGCAGGAACCAGCAAGCGCTAGGTTACTACTTTATCTAATTTGTTTAACGTTTATATGCCTTATTGTGTGGTCTGGCTTTGCTAATTTGGATGAAGTTGCTCGTGGCGAGGGCCGTGTTATTCCCTCTAATAAATTACAGCTTATTCAATCTTATGACGGCGGTATGGTCGAAAAAATAAATGTCCGAGAAGGCCAAATAGTAAACGAGGGGGATGTACTCATTAAAATAGACCCTACCCGCTTTATTTCTAGCTTTAGAGAAAATCAATCCAAGGTTGAATCGTTAAGTGCAAAAGTTGCGAGGCTCAGAGCGCTCACTCAAAAAAAGGAGCTCGTATTTAACGAAGATGTTATAAAAAATGCACCTCAGGTGGTTCAACACGAACGCTCTCTTTATTTGAGTAACAGTCAAGAGTTGGAGCAACAGGTAAGTATACACAAACGCCAACTAGAGCAGCGACACCAAGATTATATTGAAGCAAAAGCGGCACTTCAGCAGCATACAAGTGCGCTGCGCTTAACAAACAGGGAGCTTAAAGTGACCCGTCCATTGTTACGCACCGGTGCCATTTCGGATATAGATATTATTCGTTTAGAGCGTCAAATAGTTGATTTAAACGGCGAGATAAACAGAACCAAGGCAGTTATAAATAGGAGTCTTTCGGCCATTAACGAAGCTAAAAATAAGGTAACCGAAGTTGAGCTCGTTATGATTAACCGCTGGAACAATGAACTCTCCGAAGCGCTACTGCGACTAGATTCAATTAAAGAAACTGAATCTGGCTTAGCCGATAAAGTAACTCAAACTGAAATACGCTCTCCTGTTAAAGGCACTGTACAACGATTATTAGTTAATACTGTTGGCGGTATTTTACAGCCAGGTAGTGATGTTATGGAAATTGTCCCGCTTGACGATCAACTTGTAGTAGAGGCAAAAATCCCGCCTAAAGACATTGCATTTTTACGCCCTGGGCAATCTGCAATGATAAAATTTAGTGCCTACGACTTTGCCGTATATGGTGGCCTTGAAGCCGAAGTATTACATATAAGTGCCGATACAATTACGGATGACCGCGAAAACACCTTTTATTTAGTGCAACTAAAAACCACCAAAAATAATTTTTCAAAAGAGCTGACTATTATTCCAGGAATGACCACTCAAGTGGATATTATTACCGGTAAAAAAACCGTACTTGAGTATATTTTAAAACCGGTTCTTAGAGCTACATCGCAAGCAATGACAGAGCGTTAAAACATTTTATAAATGGAGAAGTAATGCGCCAAAGTATTTTTATTACACAGCCTGAATTTGAATCGAAACACTGGCATACAGCGTTTCCTGGTTGTTTAATATGCACAAAAGAACCACACAGAGTCACGGCATCAAGTATTATTTGGGTTTTGGCCGGCACACCTAATTGGCTTGAGCTTGTTAAAAAGTATTCTCAGCAACGTTTACTGGTTATTGTTATGACCAACGAACTAGAAATAAATCAACTAAGAAGTGCGCTTGAAGCAGGAGCTAGGGGGTACGTAGAAGCACTCGCTACTAAAGTAATTATTGAACAAGTACTTGAGACAATTTGTACTGGCGGAATATGGTTACCAGGGCAATTACTATCTAACTTAGTAGGTGCTTTATCAAATACACCGTTTAAATATGCGAGCACATGCGAGCTTGATGTACTCACAAAGCGAGAACGTCAAGTAGTTGATATTGTTGTAACAGGTGCAACTAATAAGCAAGCTGCAGAATCTTTAAATATTACAGAACGCACAATTAAAGAGCATATGAGCTCTATATTTAATAAGCTAAAAGTTCGCGACCGTATTCAATTAATGTTAGTTGTAAAAGGGCATTAACCGCACCGTTAATGCCTATTACTTACTCTTTAATAACCCCATCAAAACCTAAGTTAATAAGCGTATCTATATCATCTTGGCTTGTTACACCTTGAGCCACCACTTTAATGCCAATAGAATGCGCTAACGTGCACACTCCTCGCAGAAATGTTTGGTTATCTTGGCTGTAACTAATATTGTGTCCGTAAACACTATCAACCTTAATCATTTCAAGACCAAATTCCTGAATTTTATTAATTTTAGTAAATTCAGGGCCCACACGTTTTAATGCTACCTTAGCGCCCATACATCGAGCCTGCTCACAAAAATCTTTAAATATCTCAATTTCGCTAACGGCAATACTTTCACGAATATCAAAACAAATTTTAGAGGCTAAATCAGGAAACGCCGAAAGGTACGTAAGAATCGAAGCAAGTGCAGCATCATCAAGTAGCGTTTGAGCAGATAATTCAACCGAAATCAGTTCACTTGGTGGCTCAATACTATAATGAGCCACCAACGCCTTAATTAAACCCCAATCTAAACGCGCTAATAACTTTAATCGGTTAGCCCACTGGTAGTAGTAACTAGCACGGTATACTTGCCCACCAAGCTCTAGGCTCAACCCTAATTGATTTTGCATTACCTGCCCTGTAAAGCTAGTTACTGGGTAAGTATTTATTTCTAAATTATTATTGTTGAGTGCCTCTTCTATGGCATTTTTCCAGCTAGTTGCATTATCAAACAGCTCACTTTCTTGCTTGATCTGAGCTACTTTTGCTTGTACATCAGATTGTTTACCCGATGATTTTAAAAGTTCATCCGCACGCTTTAATACATCAAATCGCGTGTCGTCTTTTTGAATATAAGTACAGCTGTGAGGTATCGCTAGCTTAACGTTTTTATACTCTTCAACAAACGATTGATGCATCAATAAAATACGTTCACTGATTGCTCGAATATCATCAATATCACTAAATAAAACGGTAAAATCGCTGTGAGAAATACGTGCAATGTAATTTTCAGAAAAGTGTTCTTGGTTGCTTTCTAAGAAGCTAACCAACATCTGTGAAAATCGACGTAGAAAGTTAACCATTTCTACTCGTCCCACTTCCTCACTTACGCGATCGAGGTTAACAACCCTAAATAAAAACAAGGCACCATGGGCATGATCTTTTGATTTTTGTAAGTGAGCCTCAAGTGTTGCACCAAAGTATTCTCTATTTGCTAAACCAGTTAGCTCATCGTGTTGCGATTTAAATCTAAGCTCTTCTAAACGTTTATTATCTTCTTTAATAATACGGCTAAAACGGGCAGATAATTGGTTCATAGACTGCACTAAACGTGCAAACTCAAAAGTGCGCGGAACGCTCGATTTAATAAAACGTTTTTCACCAAATGCATTAGCCTGATACACAACATCATCTAGTGGTTTTAATATCCTACTTAAAAAGTAAGCACTAACTATACAAGCAAAAAAAGCGACAATTAAAAAACTAAAAAATAGTTTAAGCGCACTTTCCCATAAGGCTTGCTCAGCATATTGACTATGGCTTTCTATAAACAAAGTACCAAACTGCTGCCAACCATCATTTACTTGCCCAACCCCTGGCTGTACATTTAATCCATACATTGCCTTAAACCACTGCGGAGCCGTCGCTTTAAGTTCATCGGTAAACGTGCGTTTAACAATCACCTCACCATTAGGGTTTTGTAGTTCTATTCGCTTATAGTGACCGGTATCAAATGTGGCCGATACTAATAACTCAAGCTCAACGGGGTCTTTGTCTAATTGGCTGATCATTAACGCGAGTGAACTGGCGTTATCTACATTTTTTAAGTACAGCTGGGTCGAAAAATAACTTTTAGCCGAATTAGTGCTAATTAAAACACTACTTATAAAGCCTACAAAAATAACAATTAATAATGCAACCCACAGCTCTTGCCTGAGTGTTATTTTTCGTTTTTTAAGATACTTAGATAAGGAAAATGATGCCATTACCACATAACTCCTTCTTTGGTTGTCTGCTCCAAAATTTTACGCCAGCGTGAAAGTCTTGCTGTTGGGCTGGCTACACTTTTGGTTGAATTATTAGCCCATAAACCTTGGCTGTTAAAGCTAAAAACAGGGCTTAAATCTACACGTTTTGCAGCAGGTAAAACCTTTGTTATTAAACTGTCTAAAATAAGTGGCTGAGCGTTTGGTGTAACAAAATAACCTAACACCATATGTGCTTGCGTTTTGTTAGTGCCCGCAATTTTTGCTTTTACATAAATAAGGCGTAACTTGTCGTCACTCACCCCTAGGGCTCTCAAGCTTATATACTTTGCTATTGCGTAATCTTCACAATCACCTAGGCCTCTGCCTAACGTTTCTAAAGGGGTTGCCCAATAATCGTTTTGTTTCCATAGCAAAATATCAGTTTGGTAGCGTAAATTACGCGCAAAAAAATCATTAACAATAAGAATTTGTTGTTGCTCTGGTTTGTTTTGAGTTTGTACCAACATACTTTGCCAGTTACGTGCAACCGCCGCTCGCGCAGGTCCATATTTTTGACCCATCAGCTCAATAAAGGTATTAAATTGAATAGTTAGTCGGCTTGCAAGCACACCACTAGAGAGTACAAAAAACAGTAATAGGTAGCGCAAATTGGCTTTGCACCATATAAATAATTTAGGATTTAAATAAGTTGGCTTAAACGCCATTTACAGAGCCACTGTTAATATAAGTGGCAATAAAATACATCTGTTGAGCACTACGCAATCTGCTTAAAAATTAATCCTAACAACAGCATAGCACTCAATATAAGAGGATGAGATATTTTGAATAACTTTTTTAATTAACTGGGCTATTTAGTAATAAGTTACTTTTTTAACTTCGCGTGGTTTTACTTCACCTATGTATAAATCGTGCACACGCTTCATATTAAGCTCAAGCTCGGTCACGTAAGTGTCATCTACTGCGTAAGTTTTAATTATTTGTGCACCTTTAATAAGCCCCTGCACTTTACTTTCTAAGTAATCGTCTTGAGCAATTGAACCTTCCACCGTTGTTCCAGCGGTAATTTTTTGCCCATATACTTGCTCAGTAAGCTCGCGGTAAGCCTCAAGCTTAGAAGCTTTAATGGCCATAAGTTGTTTTTGCGACGCGTTAGCGCCTTTTTGCAAGCTAATAGGTGCATACCCTATCGCTTTTAAAACGGGGTAATTATTTGGCTCTACATATTTATATTCAACATGCTTATCAAAAACGCTGCTACAACCACCTAAGGTTAAACACCCAAGTGTAATAAGTAATGAAATTGCTCGCATAGCATCTAGCCCTTGTATAGTAATTAGCAGTACATATGCACGTTTAATGCCATTTATAGCATTACTAATAATTACCAAATAACATTGGTACAGTCCTTGCTCTACCTAGTTAATAGCTAACGTTTAATTGGAGTAAAAGTATGAAGTCGTTTTTATCATTGGCATTTGCAGGATTAAGTGTAACGGCATTATTAACTTTCTCCCCTTTTACTAAAGCGCAGTGGTATGAATCAACAGGCCATGCGAACGTTCAAAATGGTGATACGAGCGCAGCTAAATCTGCCGCTATAAAAGATGCGATTACACAAGCGTTAGTGTTCTCTGGCGCACGGGTTAGCTCGGTGCAAACCTTGGTAGATGGCGTGTTAATGCAAGATCAGCTAAAAATTAGCAGCCACGGCGAAATTCAAAAAATTGAACTGATCAGCGAAAATAAATACGACAATAAATTTGCTGTTACATTACGACTCGATATTTTTTCTCAAACAGAGCAATGTCCACAAAATAGTTTTAATAAGTTTGTGGCCGTTACACAAAGCCAACTTGTTCATCGTGAACATGCCAAAATGGGTCAAATATTTGACGTAAGCAAAGCGATTAGCAAAAATATTTTTACCTCTCTACAAAAATCAAAAATGAGCGCAGTGCCTATTGCTTACTATAATAATGCAATAAGCGTTGATAAATACTTTTCGCAGCAGCACGACTATTCAAACGCTCAATTAGAAGAAATATCTTCGCGCAGTAACGCTCAATATGTTCTGCTTAGCCAAATAACCAGCCTTTCAACTAGCGACAAACTCAATAACGATTATGCATTTTGGCAAGACGAGGCGTATGAGCGCAGTTACAACATTGAGTTTGCACTGTTTGATGGCACTACCTATGAGCAACTTTGGCAAAATAGTTACCATACTCAAGCAATTTGGCCATTTGAAAAAACAACCATAGTTGATGTTAATAGTGATAGATTTTGGCAATCGCCTTATGGGCAAAGCATAACCGATATCAACCAATCAGTAAGTTATGACATTCAAGCAGCTATGGCGTGTTTACCTACTCAAGGTAAAATAATGCATATGGAAAATAGCAAAATCGTTATTAACTTAGGTAAAGCTCATGGGTTAAAAAAAGGCCAAATGCTAAGCATTGCACACCATAACTATTTAACCGACGCGGCAGGTAATGTTATGCCACACACCATCACCACGCTTAATAAAATTCGCGTTGAGCAGCTTTATCAGCAAACTGCAGTAGCTGTCAGTATTGATGACAAACCACTACCTGGCGTGCAAATTAACGATGTTGTAGAAATAATCAGCCAAGATCTTTAGAGTTTTTTACTCAATTTAGCTTTTAAATTAGGGTGAGCCGATAACCACTCGCCCAATTGTTCTACACCAGATAAATGCGGATAATGCTTTCTGCATGCAAACACCACATTACGCTGCTGATTAGGGAATATAGGCAAGTAATCAATCCCTACACGGTCGGTACATGCCAACTTTGGTACAAATGTAATACCGTCATCCATAGCCACTAACGCTAATAATGTTTCTAAACTATTACCTTTATACTGGTTAGATACATCGACTCCTGCAGAAAAACAAAACTTTTGGGCTTGATCTTTAAAGCAATGGCCATCACTTAACATTAATAGGCTGCATCCTTGAAGATCGCTCAGCGCTACTTTTTTATGCTTAGACAGCGCGTTATCGTGTGATACCGCCACTAAAAAATCTTCTTTGTATAAAGCAACCGTATGGTAATTAATAAGCTCTGGCACATCGGCTAAAATAGCAAAGTCGAGTTCACCCTTGTTTAAAGCTTCTAAAATTGTTGCTGTTTGCATCTCAATAAACGAAAACTGGCTACCAATAAATGCCGCTTTCATCGATGTTAGTAACGCAGGCAACAAGTAAGGCGCAATGGTAGGAATAATACCAATAGTTAATTTACCTTGTAGAGGCTCGTTAGAAGTAGCAGCAAGTTCTTTGAGTATTTGCGTTTGCTCTAAAATAATCTCTATTTGCGTCAACAAACGTTCACCTTTTGCTGTTAAGGTAACTTGCTTGGTTGAGCGATCAAACAAAGTAACGCCAAGCTCATTTTCGAGTTTTTTTACTTGACCACTTAATGTAGGCTGGCTTACAAAACATGCATCGGCAGCTTTGCGAAAATGTTTATATTGCGCTATTGCTTTTACATATTCAAAATCTTTTAAGTTCATATTCAGCTCTACGTGATAGTTTATAACTATCAGTTTAATACAAACAAACGATTGGAACTATATTTAATTATTCACCATAATGGCTATCAACAAATCAAGAGGAACAAAAATTATGTTAAACAATATCGAAGGTCAAACAATCCCAAGTGTTACATTTGCAACTCGTCAAAATAACGATTGGAAATCAGTAACAACAGATGACATTTTTAAAGGTAAAACTGTTGTAGTGTTTTCACTACCAGGTGCATTCACACCAACATGTTCATCAACTCACTTACCACGTTACAACGAATTAGCAGGCGTACTTAAGCAAAACGGCGTTGACGAAATTGTATGTTTATCAGTAAACGATACCTTTGTAATGAACGCATGGGCTGAACATCAAGAAGCGCAAAACATTACTTTATTACCAGACGGCAACGGCGAATTTACTGACGGCATGGGTATGTTAGTAGACAAGAACGACCTAGGCTTTGGTAAGCGCAGCTGGAGATACTCTATGCTTGTTAAAGATGGCGTGATTGACAAAATGTTCATCGAACCAGATTTACCAGGTGACCCGTTTGAAGTATCTGATGCAGACACAATGCTTGATTACATCAACCCTAAGCAAGCTAAACCAGAACCCGTAAGCATATTTACTAAACCTGGCTGTCCTTTCTGTAAAAAAGCGAAAGAGCTTCTTGCAGAAAAAGGCTTCGCATATGAAGAGATTGTTATGGGTGCAGGCGCATCACTAACAAGTCTAAAAGCTGTATCTGGTCGTGACACTGTTCCACAAATTTTCATTGGTGGTAAACACATCGGTGGTTCAGACGACTTAGAAAAATACTTTGCTTAATTAATAAGTAAATTAAATACCTAACGTTAGTAGGTAAAAAATAGGGGCTTTTATGCCCCTATTTATTAGAGGAAAAAATACTATGAAAGAATTGCAAACCGATGTTGTTGTTATAGGCGCAGGCACTGCTGGTTTAAGTGCTTATCGTAATGCTAAACAGTTCACACAAAATGTATTACTGATCGAATCAGGCCCATACGGCACCACATGTGCACGTGTTGGTTGTATGCCAAGTAAGTTATTGATTGCAGCCGCAGAAGCTGCACACGCAATTGAAATGGCTCCTGCATTTGGTGTTCATAGCTCAAAGCCAGTTATTGATGGCAAAGCAGTTATGGCACGCGTTAAAAGTGAACGAGATCGTTTTGCAGGATTCGTAGTAGAAGCCGTAGATGAGCTACCTGATGTTGATAAAATTCGTGGTTACGCTAAATTTTTAGACACAAACCGCATACAAATAGACGACCACACAATTATTACAGCAAAACGCTTTGTAATTGCCACCGGTTCACGCCCTTCGTACCCTAGCGTATTTAATAACTTTGGCGACAAACTTATTATAAACGACGACGTATTTGATTGGGATGACCTACCAGAATCAGTCGCTGTATTTGGCCCTGGTGTAATAGGTCTTGAAATTGGCCAAGCACTTAGCCGACTAGGCGTAAATGTAAAACTATTTGGTGTAGGCGGCGCAATTGGCCCACTTACAGACCCAGTAGTAAAAGACTATGCAAATACTGTTTTTGCTGAAGAATTTTTTGTAGATACCGACTCAAACGTATCTGACATGATGCAAGTTGGCGACAAAGCACAGCTAACTTACACCGACAAACAAGGTGAAAAACACACCGAACAGTTTGACTACGTACTTGCAGCCACAGGCCGAGTACCTAACGTAGATAAAC
This sequence comes from Pseudoalteromonas sp. GutCa3, assembly GCF_002836155.1. Taxonomy (NCBI): domain Bacteria; kingdom Pseudomonadati; phylum Pseudomonadota; class Gammaproteobacteria; order Alteromonadales; family Pseudoalteromonadaceae; genus Pseudoalteromonas; species Pseudoalteromonas sp. GutCa3. Next base: position 18,053 of record NZ_PJBK01000070.1, read on the forward strand.
TAGGCCTTGAAAATACAGGCATTGAACTTGATGAACGCGGCGTACCGCACGCAGACACACATACAATGCAGTGTGGTGAGTCAAATATATTTATAGCAGGCGATGCGAGTAACATGCTCCCATTGTTACACGAAGCATCAGACCAAGGTGCTATTGCAGGTCAAAATGCCGGGCGCTTCCCAGATGTGCGTATAGGTCTGCGCAGAGCTAAAATTGCAGCTGTATTTAGCGACCCACAAATAGCAATGGTAGGCGAAAGCTACAAGCAAATTACCGACCGTTTAGGCCCATGCGGTTGTTTTGAAGTAGGCGAAGTCAGCTTTGAAAACCAAGGCCGTAGCCGAGTAATGCTTAAAAACAAAGGTCATATGCGTGTATATGCGGAGCAAGGCACAGGCTTATTTTTAGGTGCTGAGTTTATTGGCCCACAAGCCGAACACATCGCTCACTTACTAGCATGGGCTGTACAAAACAAAATGACCGTACCAGAAATGCTTGATATGCCATTTTACCACCCAGTAATTGAAGAAGGGTTACGTACCGCCCTTCGCGACTTAAATGCCAAACTTAAATTTGGCCCAGACATTGTAAATTCATGTATGGAATGTGGTCCAGGCGCATAACCTATTTACTACACATACAAACTTACTAAGTAAAAGCCAAAACTAACGTTTTGGCTTTTTTTTATAATTTTTTTAAGCTGACCTCTCAAAAAAAAATTTAGCTGTTACACTTAATTGATAATTCAATTAAAAAGATGGAATAGCTATGCCTAATAATAAATTTAGACTAGTCACTCGCAGCGATTTTGATGGCTTAGTTTGTGCCGTGTTGCTTAAAGACTTAGACCTAATTGACGATATTTTATTTGTTCATCCAAAAGACATGCAAGATGGCAAAATAGACATTACCGAAAACGACATTACGACCAACCTCCCCTACGTTGCAGGTTGTCACATCGCATTCGATCATCACCTTAGCGAAACCGTTCGTAACTCAAGCGACATAAAAAATCATATTATTGATCCAGAAGCCCCATCAGCAGCTCGCGTAGTTTATGACTATTATGGCGGCGCTGAAAAACTTCCAAATATTTCTGTTGAAATGATGGACGCGGTAGATAAAGGCGATGCTGCCCAGTTTTCAAAAGACGAAATATTAAACCCAACCGATTGGGTCTTAATGAACTTTATTATGGATGCGCGAACTGGCCTTGGTCGTTTTCGCGAGTTTAAAATTTCAAATTACCAATTAATGATGAAACTGATTGATGCGTGTAAAGATCAGAGCATCGAAGAAATCCTACAAATGGAAGACGTAGCCGAACGTGTTGCTTTATATAACGAGCATAACGAAAAAGCCAAAGAGCAAATTTCTCAATGCGCTACCGTCCATAAAAACTTAGTGGTCCTTGATTTAACCCAAGAAGAAACAATTTACGCCACAAACCGATTTGTTATTTATGCAATGTACCCCAACTGCAATATTTCGATTCATAAAATGTGGGGCCTTAAAAAACAAAACGTAGTGTATGCCGTTGGCAAATCAATCACTAACCGCAGCTCAAACACGAATGTTGGCGAACTGTGCCTTAAATACGGCGGTGGTGGTCATTTAAATGCAGGTACTTGCCAAGTAGAAACAAGTAAATCTGAAGCCGTGCTTAGTGAGTTAATCGATACGATTACAAGTGATGGCTAATATTAACTTACAATAACCAGAGTCATATAATAGCTCTGGTTATTTTATTTTAGTAGAGTGAGCTTTAATCGTTCTCTTTTTCATATAAATTTCTGTAATAATAAAAGAAATAATGACCTCATGTTAGATACTAAAAACTTCGAAAAAACACTTTATCAAGATACCAAAAAAGCGTTTAAAAACATTATACAAAAATACGGTAACGATCTTTATGTAATGGGCTTTTACCACACAGGTAGCTACTCACTACTTCCAATGTTTAATACCTTATCGGATTTAAAAAAAGTATTTGAAGAAGAGTACGGCAATGATGTAAGTAGTTTCTACATGGCTAAATGGAATCCAGAAGACTACCCCACGCTTGAGGATTATTCCGAATACTTTGATGAAACAACTCTAGAGTGTCAAAAACTAGAAAACAGCATTGATTTGTTTCAATCAGATATAGAAGCAATGGATAATTGGCATCAATGGCTTACAACCATGGAGAAAGTGCTCATACAATTAGATACCGAAGGAATATTTTCAAATGGTATCGAACGCGAAAAAATTACTTTAGCAATACTCGCCTATGATGAAGAAGAAAGTATTCAATTTAAAAGAATCAAACGACTTAACCCACCAACTGTTCTAGCACAAATTCAAACTGACTTTGAAGCCATGATTACAGAGCGTGAAAAATGCGAGCAAGAAGCTTTAAACGCCTTCAATTAAAAAGTGCAACACTACTACATATACGCTATACACAAAGTATAAGGGAGGGAGGTTAAAATATAACTCATTGATTTAATTGGTAGCCCCTGCAAGAATCGAACTTGCAACTGCCCCTTAGGAGTGCATTTTACCAATGTATTCCTATAAACCTCAATGAACAATCAAAAACAAAAATCGAACTTAACCTATTGTTTTATATTAGTTAAAAAACACAAAAACAATACACCATTGTTCTTTCTTGTTCTTTGCGGCACAATGCACCTGCTACATATGTGCTACACAGGAAAGCCGCATGCCAATCAAAGCCAAAATAACATTGTCGAGTATTAAAGGCTTAACGCCAGCAGATAAACGATTAAATGATACAGAAGTCACAGGTTTCCATGCGCGCATTTCTAGTATTGGAGCAATCTCCTACTTCTTGTTTTATAGGCACAAGGGTAAACAAGTAAATTATCACTTAGGTTATGATGGGCAAATTACTCCCGCACAAGCTAGAGACCTAGCCAAAAATAAAATCGCTGAAGTAACCCAAGGGATTAATGTTCACGAAGTAAAAAAGCTAGACCGCATTAAAACTAGAGAATCAAAGCTATCTACCTTGCAAAACTTTTTAGATGAAAAGTACTTTCCTTGGCTTTTATCTCGTAACCCCAAAACAGCAGATAAAACAAAAAAAGCATTCCTGTCAGCATTTAGCAAATTTATGGATTTTCAGTTATCGGCTATTACAGCATGGGAAGTTGAAAAGTGGCGTAATAAACGTTTGGCCGATGGAATCAAACCAGCAACAACAAACCGCCAAATAAATTTAATTAAAGGCTGTTTGAGTCGCGCTGTTGAATGGGAAGTAATTGATAGCCACGATTTACAAAAAGTAAAAGCTCAAACTGTAGATAACGCTAAGGTTCGCTATTTATCAAAAGATGAGGAATCACGTTTACGTGAAAGCCTTGCTAAGTTCGATATTAAACATTTAACGACTATCGTTATACTTGCTATAAATACAGGTATGCGCAAGGGCGAAATTCTATCGCTGAATTGGAATGATATTAACCTAGAAAACAAAGTACTCACTGTTGATTTTCAAAATGCTAAATCAGGCAATACTCGCCACATACCTTTAAATACTCAAGCATTTAATGTTTTGAGTGATTGGCAAAAATTATCGGGGAATATTGGCTATGTGTTTAAAGATAGCAATCAACAACGGATACTAGACTTTAGATATGACTGGGCGGCTTTGTTGGAAGATGCAAACATTACCGGCTTTAGATTTCATGACTTACGCCACCACTTTGCGAGTAAACTTGTAATGGCAAGTGTAGACTTAAATACAGTGCGTGAGCTTTTAGGCCATAGTGACTTAAAAATGACGCTAAGATATGCACACTTAGCGCCTGAACATAAAGCAGCAGCGGTTAATTTGATTGGTTAAACCTGCTTAAGTATTAGTGATAGTTTAGAAATATGTCAGTAAATCGGTATTAAAAACTAGCCCTGTCAAATTATTATCGTTAACTAGTCTTTTGAAATCGTCGGTGCAGTAAAGTGAAAGACCTGATTGCATTTTCGATTTAAAAATAAGCTTCTTACTTATATCCTCATCATCAAAAACAAGTGACTTTAGCCCATCTTCAAAGCCATCTAGGTATGCTCTTTCTGTTAGGCTCAAATCCTCTTGAGCGAATATTAATGGATTGAACAAATATAAGTTATCACCATTAGTCTTTAAATCAATGAACTCACCAAATTCACTTAAAGAGGCATTTAAGCACTCATAAGCAGAATCATTCAGCACTAAAAATGAGCCGTATAAATTAACGTCATAGTTTTGCTTTTTTGCCCTTGGCTCATGCTTACATTCAAAGCCATTAGGAGATAACTCTGATAATGTAGCTTTTCCTTTAGGAACATCATTCATAACGATTTGAATAATATTATCGCTCATAGGCTTATTCGAGTTCTTAACTATCTGTTTTGACATTTCCATTATATCAAGGTTAATCACATCGTAAGCATTTGTTGGCTTTCTTAATTGATATACATTCATATGCCTTTCCACTGCTTATCTATTTTCTCAAATATTTTACTTGGCAACGTACCAGTCCTAATTGCAACTTTTACATTTCGTAGTTTATTCATAAATAAAGCTTTATTTTCATTCATGTCCCCACCTAGGCTACCACCTATCCATGATTCATAATTGTATCTATGTATTTTCCTGTGTGGTGGTGCATCCTTTGTAGCCCAGTCATGGGCTTTATTTTTAACAAAGTTAATAAGCCAAATGCCATTGTGTGGATCGTTAATTCCTATACCTGCCATATGAAGGTTTAACCTTGCTCGTAATATAGCTTGTTGATTGTATCGCCCTTTACCTGAAATAATATGATGTGCTTCATGCTCTTTTGTAGGCTTAGGCTCACCAACTGAAAATAAGTAACGCGCAAGTGTATTTGTTGGATGATGCTGTTCTTCAGCAAGTTCAAACTGCGCAGCTGATGAGTTTAATTCTCGGTATTCTTTTAGTGCTATTTGCGCAATAGATACAGATTCGATACGCTTTTTTTCTGCTTGTAGATGATCATAATCTTTAACTAGTTTTTTTAACTTCTCAGTATCGGGGTTTTGCTTGTTAGCCTCCTCGTGATACTTCTTTGCTTTTAATTCGAAGTTATAAATAGCCATTGCTAGCGGAGATGGATCTGAAGGACGTTCGGGTCTAGGGTACGTTTTTTGTAATTGCATAGTAAAATAGTCCATTATTTCAATGTGGTGAATCTAATATAGCCCTAATCAAAACGCAAGCCATTTATTAACTAGCGTATTATCGTTATATAAAATTACTTTAACGTGAGGTTCGAAAATAATTAAGCTTTATATACTTAGATCTAGTAATGTTATAAATATGAAAACCTCACTTTTCTAAAGTAAAATCTAACAACATATAATAATTACTTTAACCACTACCACTTTTATATCGTTTCAACTTAGGTTAAATGAAAATTAAATGCACAACTAACACCATAAATACTTTTAGATTAATGATCCCTAATTAATTTTCTGATAGTTTAAATTTTATTTAGCTTACCCATAAATGAGTAGAAATAATTAATGATTGAAAAAGAGTATTACCGATTAGATGAACTTGAAAAACGGTTCGATTTATCTTTTAGTGATGTGCTTTATTTAGTTGAAAACTCAAAGCTCGATTTAGCTTTTAGACTCACCGATAATAAATTCATTATCGGTGGCTGGGCGAAGGGTAACGGCTTTATTGGATATGCCTCTGTCAAATATAGTGGCTTTGCAAGTATCACTCAAAAGGATCAGCTAACACTCCTCTCAAAGCATAAAACTAACTGTAAATACTTCTGGTTACTGAATAAAGATAAGATAGTTAGCGCAAATTATGACTATCCTTTTGAATCAAAAACACCTAATGCCTTTTTACATACATGGCAACCAAAGCAGCCCAGCAATATTAGTTGGGACAGAATTCCTGCAAAGCTGTTTCCAAAAGAGCAAGAACACATAGCGCATACCCTCAAAAATGCTATGAGTAGCATTAAAACACTCAGTAATAAGCAATCTAAACCAAGCGAATATGAAAAAGAGTTTGATGCCAAAATACCTAAGGTACAGTTTTACTCAGTAGGGATTAATTTTGAATTAGCCGATACTTGTATTTTACATTCTGAACTAGTTAAAGCGGGTATTGCTGAATCGCAAATGAAATCACCGATAGAAATAACACCATCACTTACCCCGCTTGTAGTATCTAATCAAACTCCTAAAACACGTTCTGATGATTTTTACGATTTATTAATTAGGCTTGTTGGTGCAGAACCAGAACTCACAGCAAAAGGCTATTGGCGTAACCTTGAGCGCGAATTAGATGACCTTCAAGAGTACAGAGTATTTGATAAACATAATTTGCTTATTGAAATATCAGGCACTCATATAAATTGGAAAGATAGAAGTGGTAAACCAAAAAAGCCAATGAGCTTTAGTTCTTTCTCAAATAGGCTAACTAAAGTTAGAAAAGAACTTTTTCCTAACAACAACATTTAAAATTCCCGTATAAGCTCATTCAATTCCTGAATTAGCTCATTTAAAAAAATCTGCATTGTAAAACACCTCCTGAAACGTTAATAACTCAGGAGGCACTTATGCCAACCACCACAAACAAACGCGCATTATCAGAAATAGAAACAGCCGAGTATATCGGTATGAGTCGCTCTTTTTTACGTCAATCACGTATGGAAGGCAACCGCACTAATAGAACCCCTGCCCCGCCATTTATTAAAATTGGCCGCACTGTTCGTTATTTAAAAGATGATTTAGATAACTGGTTAAATAACTTTTGTCGCTTAGAGCATTTGGGTCAAAACCCTAACGGGGGTGATCATGCCTAAGTTAACTAAAGAGCAAACTCGACTACTAATTTGGTTATCGTTAGAAAATACCTATTTCGAAATTTGCCGTGAAATTGGTTATTCATATCGCCAAAAGAATGGGCTACATACCTATGTTAATAAGCATGGCCAGCCATTTAAATTTGATACGCGTACACTTGATAAACTCGTTGATGAAGAGCTTGTAACAAGTGAAATAATTTATCATTTTGGCGTTAAATATGAACATTACTTTTTGACTAAAAAAGGGCGTGGTTTTTTATTTGCTTACGCTAACCCCAAATAACCAATGGGTACTTTTAGAGAAACATTAATTGCAAAAGCGATTAATGAACAAGACGATATTTTAACGCCGTATTTAGCACTCGTTGATAGGTACGATGCGGCGTTTTTAACTAAAAAATTAGCGCCATTTTCCAATAAAATTAAAAGTACAATTTTAACTGATGCTTTTAATAAACCTAACAACTTCGAGCGCAACCGTCATATTTTAGATACCACGAATAAGCTTTATAAACTCTTACCTAAAAAACTCGCTCACCTCTTTTTTTGCTTTGATGATGACATTAATAACATAGCGAAAGAGTGTGCAAACTATTGCCGCCAGATTGCCATTAACCCCGAAAAAGTTAACTTTCTTTACTATCAAGCTAAACACAAACAGCGAAATGATAGCGAACTAAAGCGAATCGTTTCGCATGAGTTTCGTAGTAGTGAAATTACTGATAGCGAAACTAATAGTGAAAAATCCGCTGTGTTTCGCTCTGCTAATACCGAAATTAGTGGCGAATTCGCTGATGCCAAGCAAAAAGCCCTTTTTGATTTTTTATCAAACTACGCAATTAAGTTTGGTGTTTCGCCTATAGAGCCTAAAAACAATATTAAAATATCAGGTTGTATAAAACGCTATATTGATAATCGTTGGTGGTTACGAAAGTTTCGTAAACTCATTACTCAAGCAAACGAAAAAGCAGCCCTGCATTTAAATTTCGTGAACAGAAAAAGGGAAATCTATGCAAGTAATATAACAACTCAAAATCGCATTACTCAGCGCCAACGAAATGATGAGTTACTTAGCTCAACTTACATACTTAACGAGCAAGGGCAACGCTACTCGTTAAAAGAAATATCCGACCTAAATGTATCAAACCCTAAGATACGAAAGGATGAATTACTATGTCGTGCAAGAGGCTTTGAAGACCTAGCGAAAGAGCTAGGCCATGAAGCACTTTTTATTACAGTTACGTGCCCTTCTAAATACCATCGTGCCTTTTCAAAGTCGGGAGCTGCAAACCCTAAGTGGGAAGGTTTTATGCCTGATGAAGCCAATAGCTATTTAAACCACCAATGGCAAAAAGCCCGTGCAGAGTTTAAACGTCAAAATATTGCGCCTTATGGTTTTCGTGTAGCAGAACCACAACATGACGGCACACCGCATTGGCATATGCTGTTTTTTATTGAGAGCGAAAAGCTTGACGCATTAAAGGCAATTATTCGCCATTACGCGTTAGAAGTTGATGGTGACGAAAAAGGCGCAGCGGAAAACCGCTGTGACTTTAAACAAATTGACCCAAACAAAGGCTCTGCAACTGGCTATATTTTAAAATACATAGCGAAAAATATAGATGGTGAAGGTGTAGGTGAAGATAAATTCGGTAACGATTCGCTACTTGTAGCACAACGTATTGATGCGTGGGCATCGTGTTGGTGTATTCGCCAGTTCCAACAAATTGGCGGCGCTAGCGTTTCTGTATGGCGCGAATTAAGACGTTTGCGCTCTATGTTTAAGGATAAAAAATACAGCCTATTAGAACAAGCTCGCTTTGCTGCTGATAATAGCGATTGGAAAGGCTACATACTCGCTATGGGCGGTTTACACATAAAGCTAAAAGATAGACCTATCAAATTACATTACGATTTAAACATTGTTGAGGAAACGGGCGAGTGCTTACAAAGCTATTACGATGGTGAACTCATTCTCAAAGTAAAAGGCTTATGGTTCGCTGGTAAAGCTATAATCACAAGGCACTATTCATGGAAGGTCGAAAAAGCATAACCTAAAGCTATAATGTATTAGCTAAAGCTCCCTATTATCTAAAAAGAGCTAAAGCTATCACTTTTATAGAAAATTGCAGTTAAATACAATCTTTCAAATAGCTAAAGCTACCTATTGAGCTTTAGATCACATCAAATACCATCTCAAAGCCCAAAATAACCTTTAGTTCACTATTTGCCAGATTGGCAAAAAAGATCTTAACTTGGAGTTCTGTAAATAACTGTACTTTCTTATGAATTACTTCTAAATCAAGTAAATTACTATAATTTTAAAAGGAAAAGCTTTATTGTTCTTATGTAGTTGTTAGTTACAGTTAAGTACTGTATGTACAACCAGTTTAATTTAAATTAAAATCATCACACTAATAAAAAGGATTAAAAAATGGCTGTGATTCAAAGATTCGTAATCCATGAACTTTTCAAAGATAAAAAACCAGATATTGCCACTGATTTACTGGATTTAGATAACTCTATCATTCTTGATTTAGCAACACAGCTTATAAAAATAAAAGAAAACCGTACAGCGGTGCTATGGGGACAGTTTAAGGAAAATAGAGATTTTCCAAAAGGTTTGATAGATTTAAATAATGAAGTAGATGAAAGCAAAAGAAGTAACTTATTCCTTAGTCTCACAAACGCTACAATGCAGTCATTACACAAAGAGATTAACCATACAAATAGTAAAGGTGGCTATATTTGCTTCATTGAATATGGGTCATATAATGATACTAGATTTATGGCTGCTATGATAAAAAATACAGCAGGTATAAAGTTAACAAACTTAAAACCGACTAAAGAAATTCATGTAGATCTAAGCAAACTACATCAAGCTGTTGATGTGAATACAAGTGGCTACTTAAAGTCATTAAATGGCAATTACGAAAAAAATTACCTTAGCTTTATAGGTAAAGGCAAAGATACAGACTATTTTGCTAATGCATTTGGGTGTATTGATAGAATCACACCAGCCAGAGCTGTAAACAAAGCTCCTATTGTTTTACGAGATTTTTTAACTCAGTTTAAAGTAGACAACTCCTCATTAAAGAATGCTAGAGCCCAACTCGTCAAATATTTATCTGATAATATTGATAAAGAAGTTCACCTTTCAAAAATTGAAGAAATAGCTGTTTCATACCTCCCAGATACGTGTTCACAAGAAGAAAAAGAAAGTTTCTTGGCGTTTAGTAAACAAGAGAAATATGAAATGCCTGCTACATTTCAGGCTAGAAAGGATAATGTTAATAAGCTTGCAAACATATACTACTCAACTGAAGTTTTTAATTTTAATTTTAATCAAGACAAAATAGGCCTGGTTGGATCTTCCTCGGATTCAAATAAACCAATTCTTTTTAATAAAGAAACTAATGATGTAATTATCAAAGGTGAAATGATTACCCTTGAGGTCAAAGAGGCTATATATCAAGCAACCTTATTAAATAACAACAAAATAGATGTAAATGAACGCTCTTAAACTATTTGAATCCACAGTCGAATTATATTTAACTGAGCCTGATTCATTTGCATGTTTAAATGGAACGTTATCTTTAGTTGACTCTAAAGAATTAATTCTGTCTGAGAAACAAGCTAACTTACTTATAGTCATTATTGACCACAGTACTGAATTTAGAAACTTTGACTTACAAATAGATTTTGTTGAAGCAA
>NZ_PJBK01000071.1:0-28425 GCF_002836155.1 Pseudoalteromonas sp. GutCa3
CACAGGCAAGCTCACTGACTTCGATGTGATAAATGATAGCTAATCATTTATCAATGAGAGATACAAGACGCATAGCTTGCTGGCGTGTTGGACGCAGCCCAAAAGGTGTTTAATTATTGAAGGCGCATACTTTGTTTGCTTCTGGCTCATTGAGGGATTAGAAACCTTATTCAAGGTTTTGTCGCGCTGGCGACGGCAGCCAAAGAGGGGCTGCCGCTGGTCCCTCTCTGGACACTCTCAGCGCACCCGAGCATCACGCTTAACCCTTCAAACCGCAATTGATGTGAACGTAAACGGCGAAGATAGGCCATCCATGGCCTAATTTCGCCTTATCGCGCATCCATGCGCGACATTACTCATCAATTGCTTATTTTCAGGGCGTGATGACGGGGGAAGGGTGTTAAACGTGAGGTTGGTGTTTGGTCTTGGTAAGAAACAAGACCTGACTCTCTGCATTTTCTCTTTATTTCCCTAGGCTGGGTAGAGGGAAACGAAACTCAACAAATCACAAATATACTTACTCGCTCACAAACCAGGAATATGTATTATTTATTGTAGGCGTACAGCTTGCTGACGCGCGGGCGACAGCCCGAATAAGTATTTGAAATTACTATTACAGATAATGTTAATGCGTTTCGCGCTTTTAGAGAAGAAACCTTATTCAAGGTTTTGTCGCGCTGGCGACAGCAGCCAAAGAGGGGCTGCCGCTGGTCCCTCTCTGGACACGCTATTTCCTTCAAACCACAATTGATGTGAACGTAAACGGCGAGGATAGGCCATCCATGGCCTAGTGTCGCCTTATCGCGCATCCATGCGCGATATTCCTCATCAATTGCTTATTTTCAGGGCGTGATGACCGGGGGAGGGTGTTAAACGTGAGATTGGTGTTTGGTCTTGGCAAGAAACAATACCTAACCCTCTGGGTTTGAGTTTTGGCCAACAGTTACACGTATTGATGACGTATTTGGCGACCGTAACTTGGTATGTTCACGCCCAGCGGTTGAGACATACAGAGATTGATAATTTTTTTGGCGATCAACAATTAAGATTGTGAACACATAAAGAAGAAAAAGCGAACCATAGATGGTTCGCTTTTTTTATCACTAATTTTCGATATATTTATTTACCATTCAAATCGCTCCCCTCTATCAGTGTCACGTTCTGCTTCTCTTTCATATTCTCTTGCAATGTAAGCTTCCCATTGTGGCTTTTTAGCTAAAGCCCATTCGGATACTATTTTGTCAGTTGAATCTATTAATGGTTGAAATAAAGGTAATCGAGACTCAAGTATCTTGGCCCATGAACCCGTCCCTCCATTTGGAGTGAAACTAGATAAGTATTCGTCCAAAACCACAGCAGGATCTGGACAAGCTTGTAACAATTCAATCGCTAATTGTGTCCACTCAATAGTTTTTTCATTTGATTGGTAAGGTGTAATAATTGATGCGAGAGCTGGATAGCTATCTTTACCGTTGCATTTACACCAATCTAACGTGCTTTTTATATCAACTTTCGAAAATGGACTTACTTTCTTATCAAGCCTACCTTTTATTACATTTCTTATCTGAGGTTCTATTTCTTTATTTTTACCTATAAATACTTCAAGGGCTAAAATAGGATGTAATTGAATAATTGTGGACATAAATTCTGGGAAATCATATCTGCCGATAATATGATTCAAAATTTTTGCTTTAATTACTTCTAGAACAGTTAAAGCATACTCTTCATTTGTACCAGCAGAAAAGCAGACATTGGCTATTTGGGTTAAACTATAATCGTTGCCACCGGAAGGCCCTTTTTCTTCTGAGTATTCGAATGATGCTAAAAGTGATGCTGTTTTTTCTTTAAGCAAATCTGAAACAATATAGTGCAGGTTTTGCTTCAGTCCATGAAACCGCATAGATAATATATCGATAGCAACTCTCTGCCCACCATCTTTATGCCAAATCAAATCCAAAATTTCGCATAATTTTTCATCAGGTATCTGTTCGTGCCTTCGTCCAGATGCTAGGTCATAATAATCCCTTACAGGGCATGTGTTTTCCTGTAGTGCTTGAATAATACGAGCGGTAGATTCTGCATTAATCGGGTAACTTAGTTGAACTCTGATGAAGTGTTGTTTAAGTGTAGGATGAATTAGAAGGCTATCTAAGAAATGATTAGTCAGTGCGATATTATGTGTCGAAAGGTAATATATTTGGCCACATAAAAAATCAAAATTTCTCTCTTTTTCTGGAAGGTTTTCTAGTGCACCTATTACTCTAGTTAATGTTTCAGAGTTGTTTTTTATTCCTTCAGCGTGCCCTTTGCCGAATGCAAATAAATTAGAACTTATTTCTGGGTGTGATAGTAGTTTGAATAGAATATCATCAAGTTCTTTTGGCGGTCTATTTGCTAATTGAGTACCTAATTCAATAGAGTATTCGTGCCCTTTTTTATACCCACGCTCAATTACTTTACCATTATCATCCATCTCCTCTAGGTCATAAAATTTCCACGGTTCAGCTAAAACGTACATATCTATATCGTCCAGAATACAATTTGGTGATAGTAGTTCAGAAATTGACTTTAACCTTTGAATATTATCTTCATTTGATGAACTACAGTCAAACCTCAATATTGAGTGGATTGCTTCAAAGCCATCGCTCCACATTCCTGATTTGCTTATTTCTACACATATCTTCTCAATTACATCTCTAAGGCAACTTATTCGCCATAAGCTTCGTAAGTTTTTACTGAGTATTTTCTTTGCGAATGACGAAACTTGAGAATCACTGGCTATTAACTCAGCGGTATATTCGATGAATAGTTTATACCAGTCTTCAACATCTTGGTTGGTCTTTGGTCTGTAACCAAAGTCTCTTGGGTTTGCACCAAAATCAAAGCTATGGTGTGAGGAAAAGTGCCAAGCTTCTAGAGAGGAATCTAAAAGCTCAAAAGCTAGCTCAATGCTATTCTCAGTATCGCTAGCAATTAAGTTATTTATAACATTTAATCGCTGCTCTTTGGTTGCATGAGTACCAGATAAATATAGTTGGAACAGTGATTTTAAAATATTTCTGATAGAGTTGTAATTCTCAGCTTTATCTTCTGATAGTGTGAATTGGCATAACAATTTAGCGCATGTGTCAAAATACTGTTCCTCATATGCAATAGATCTAATAAGCCTTGTTATTTCGGTAAATTGCTTATTTTTTCGTGTACAAAACTCAGGCTGTTTAGCTAAAGCTTCAATGTGAAATAAAGCTTCTTTCGTTGAAATAGGTGCTACATTATTAAGTAATATCCAAGCAAGCTTACTTTTGCCTTTTGTATATAGTTTATATAACAGCCCATTTTCACTTAACCAATCATTAACGATGATTTTAGCTTCTTCACATTGAGGTAGGTAGCCTAGTCTCCTAGAAAATGACTTTAATAATCGCTCGTTTGTAGATTCATTAAAGTTACTGGAAATAATAGCGGAACTTATATTTTCTAACGCATATTTGGCTAACCTATTAGCAATAGGGTGGGGTAATACAGCCATCCATTACTACGTTGCTGAACTAAGTTTCGACGTTTTAGTTCTATTGCCGATTCAAACATAGTTTTTGAAGGAATTTCTGATAGGTTACTGAGAAATGTAATATCATCACTATATAGCTTATCACTATTAATTTGGAATGAATAAACTAGTGAAAGATATTGAGCTGCCTTTTCGAGTGACTTTTCATTGGTATGGCGTTGATAAAATAGCCTTCTAAATAGTTCTTCATCCCTTAGACTTGAAATGTTTTCGTCTTTACCTATTGTTTCAGCCAAAGCCAAAGCTATTCTTGAGTTACCACCTGAAAATTCACTAATTGTTCTAGAGTTTTGCTGACCTAGGTGCTGATATCTAGCGTTAAGTATTTTTTCTATAAGCTCGATTGAAGATGGCTCTAAAGAGAATACTTCAGTCTGCTCTGGTTGGTCTTCTCTTAAATCATATTCGACAGTCAGTAAGTTGGTGTTACTGCTTTCAACGCTGCATAAGGTTGTAAGTGATCTATGTAAGTCAGGTGGGCAGTTATCTATAATTAAAACTGCTTTACGGCCTTCTCCAGCGATTTTTTCTGCCAGAGCTTGTGGCGTTGGTGTGTAGTGGTAAAGTAATTTTGGCCACCCATTAAGAAAGAAATGTTATGCTATTTGCATACAAATTTGGGTGAAAAAAATGACAAAATTAAACCGTGCAACGTACTCCGCTGCAATCAAATTAGAAACGGCTCAACTTGTAGTTGACCAAGGTTATACACAAGAAGAAGCAGTCAAAGCGATGGGTGTTGGTAAATCAACCGTCAGTAAATGGGTTGCTCAATTAAAGCAAGAACGTAATGGCCAGTCACCATTGGCTTCACCAATGACACCCGAACAAATTGAAATCCGTGAACTTAAAAAGCAAATCCAACGCATTGAATTAGAAAAGGATATATTAAAAAAGGCTACCGCTCTCTTGATGTCCGACTCCCTGAACAATTCTCGTTAATTGAGAAATTAAATCAACGAGAGCGTTACCCAATTAGTGTGCTATGTAGTGTATTTAATGTGCATCGTAGCAGCTATAAATACTGGGCTATACGGGATACGACACCGACACCAGAGCAAGTAAGGTTAGAGGCTGAAGTTAAAGCCATACATACAATGAGTGGGGGCTCAGCAGGTGCGAGGACAATCGCGGCAATCGCAACGAATAACGATTTTGAATTAAGCCGTTATCGTGCTGCTAAGCTAATGATTAAATTAAAGCTAGAAAGCTGCCAAGTACCTCAACATTCATATAAACGCGGCGGTAATGAACATCTTGAAATCCCAAACCTGCTTGATAGGCAGTTCGATGTTGTTGAACCGAATACCGTGTGGTGCGGTGATGTTACATATATTTGGATAGGCAATCGCTGGGCTTATTTAGCGGTCGTTATTGATTTGTTTGCACGCAAAGTTGTGGGTTGGGCAATGTCATTGTCGCCGGATTCTAACTTAACGCTAAAAGCGCTTGAGTTAGCCTACGAAAGCAGAGGCAGACCAAGTGGGTTGATGTTTCACTCAGACCAAGGAAGCCATTATACGAGCTTGAAGTACCGCCAACGTTTATGGCGCTATAAAATCACACAAAGCATGAGTCGACGCGGAAATTGTTGGGATAATGCGCCAATGGAGCGATTTTTTAGAAGCTTTAAAACAGAATGGATGCCAAAGGTTGGATATGGGAATTTTATAGACGCTAAATATAGTGTGAGTGATTATATCAACGGATATTACAACAACGTTAGGCCGCATCATTATAATGCCGGTTTAGCGCCAAATGAATCTGAGGTTAGATATCAAGATTCTAAAACTGTGGCCAAATTTTATTGACCACTACAGTGTTGGAGCGTTGGCCATATCAGTATAGAATACAGCCCTATGGGGTAATGGATTTTCACCAATACGCTCATCAAATAAAGCTTGCACAAATCTAGTTTTTCCAACACCAGATAAACCAATAAGTCTAATAGATGCTTTTTTTTCTAGTAATTTACCGCGAATAAGGTTTAAGCCGTCTAAACCTTTATGTCCTTCATTATTGTTTGACGATGAATCAAGTAACCTAACCTGTTCATCAAAGAAATATTCACCGGATGTTCCATGGGGGCAATTTGCCCAGTTACTATATCCTTCCCATGAGTTTGTATCGTTATAAAACCTAGAATTTATCCATAGCTCATGAAATTCTCTTTTTTTTTGAGATATAAAGCCTTTGACGTGTGTGTAAATTTCGTCTTCTTTGTCTACTGGTTTACAGATGTTTTCGTGACAAGATTCAATAGGAATAGCTCTAGTTTCCGGTAAGCCTGGATCTGCACTGTCAGGCTTAACAACTTGTATTACACCATACATTTTCTTTGTTTCTGTAAGGATAAGGTGTCTTATTGGGGCATTCGAAGACCAATCTCTATACCAAGTGTTGAGTTCTCTTAAATTAGGATCATTTCTACTTAAAGATGCAGTGGCTACTGATGGCTTTAATAAAGTAGTACACTTTAAGAGAGTTCTAGCAGCTAAATTATGGCCAAGTAAAGCTATGTCAGAGCCCAAGTGAGGAGTTCCTAAAAAAGCCGCACCTGACACTCTGCCTAAAAATTGTTGTGCTTCGACTCTATTAGTTTGATCATGAGCAATTCTAAGTATTTGCTTCGTAATTAACCCACCAAGACTATGACAAACAAAGAATATTTCGCCTTCAGATAGCTGAGGAGTTTTTAGCATATGTTCAAATATATTGGTAGCAAGGTCAGGGATACCCATACCAGTGCTATTGAAAGATAATTTTGGTGCGGAATATTCAACAGTCCATATGTTTAGATCGCTATTATCTTCAACTAACCACATTGGCCAAGCTTCATCTTTAGAGCCTTTTTTAAGCCAAGTGCTGTTAGCACTTCCTCCTAGCCCATGTAGAAAAATAACATGGATATCTCTTATCTCATCAGAATCTGACCTAAGTACTATTTTTGCCACTGTTCTTTCTCTTCAATCCATTGTTTAATATCTACACGTTTAAAACGCCAGCTACCACTGACCTTGAAGTCAGGAAGTTTACCTTAGCTAGCTAATCGGTAAGCGGTTTTTTCATTAAGTTTTAAATAGAGCGCTAACTCTTGAATAATGAGTATATCTTCAGCGGTTCACAATGTCCCCTAACTTAGATTAATCCCATCATATGAAGAGCAAAGTTTTGACTACATACCAAGTACCTAGATTTATAGTTTATTGCTCGTCGAGTCAATTACTCAGTCTAGACCACGGCGAATAGAGTTTAAGAATGCGTTTACCATGTGATTAACCGTGGAGAGTGCGTGAGAAAATAAAAGGCAATGTTATTGCCCTTTATTATGCGCTTAAACTAGTCGTTATAAACTATAGCGCTACTAAGCTTTGCTCTAGCATTGCCTTTATTTGTTTTACTATTTTAGCTTCTGTCTCAGGTTCGAATTGTTGTATACGTGGGGTATGAATATGCCCTGTAGGTATACTTGAATTAAGCGCATCGCGCAGGCGAATACTTCGGTACGATATTTCGTTAGACAGGTAACCACCGCCGCCGCCATTAACCGCAATACTATTTTTAAGCTCGCCGTAAGAACCTGCTTTATAGGTTTTTTCAAGCGTGGTGACTTCGTGATTGTCGATAACTTTATAAGGGCCTTTGGCTTGTTGCATGGAATTTACAGGCAAGCTAAATTTTACAAACTCGTTGCCCGGGAGTGGTCGGCCATTAAGCTTTGGTATTACTGGGCTTGTTTGCGTTCCACCATACACAATATTGGCATTATCGGGGGCGGTTACACTGCGACGCTTACCTGGGAAGTGCTCTAAATCAAATTCTGTTCTGCCCATACTTACGGTTACTACCATGTCTACATTATTAAGTGCGTAGTAGGGAGCAAGTAGCGATTCTATTATACCTTGATCAAAATCTTCGTAGCGCACAGGCACCATAACGGTGTTAATTTCTGCGCTGGTGCCGTTGTAATTAATAACTTGGCCATCGAGTAATAACGCCGCAACACCTGAAGGGTTACTTTGGTTTATGTTTTTATCGAGTAAAAAAGGGTCAAAGCCCGTTAGTAATATTTTTTTAGTGCTGCCTGATGAAAAAGTAAGATCGGTACGACCTCTGCTACCTTCCTCAAGTAGGGTTAGTAAAGTATTTAGTTGAGCCTGTGTAATTGAAAATTTAGGTGAAGTTGTGCGTATTACTTTACTTGAAAGCAGGCGCGCCCAGTAAAGCTCTCGGTCGTCGTAGTTATTGGTTTTTATTATGCGTTGTTTGGCGTTTTCCCACAGTTCAAAGCTAAAGCTTTGTACTAATGCTTTTGTACTTTTAAAGTCGTTTAATTCTTTAAATTGTTGCTCAAAACTTGATACTTGTGGGGTGAATGCATTTAAAACATTTGGCATTGCTGATTGTGCTTTGTTGATACGCTGTTCTTCAACAGTTAAAGGATTACTTAAAGCAGCGAATGAAGAGGCAATTAAGCTGGTCGCTAATAATACTTTGATCATAATACTCCTAAGATAAAGCTATTGTTTTATGTGTAATTTACTATCCTACTATTGCTAACTTAGGGCAACCAATTAACGTTGAATCGACTGATATTTGCTTTTGCCGTGCATTAGTATTGTTTAACGGCCAATTAGTATCATCGGCTAATAAAAATCCCTGAGTCAAAAATTGATCTTTATAGGTACTACTTTAAGCTCTAATAAAAGTAAAAAGCCGTTACAGCAATGCAACGGCTTTTCATTATGTTTTTATGCGCTTCGACGATACGAGCGAAAGGCTTTATAGTCCTTTAAAAACCTCGTTTTAATCATCAGGTCCTTTTAAGGTAAACACTAAATGTTTACGCATATCTTTTAAAATCACGCCCTTTTTAAGCATTGTGCCGCTTAAGCGTTTTTGCCACTTTAATAAGTCAGGCTCTGCGGCCGCTAAGGCTTGCTCGTTTTCAAACTGAAAGCACAGCAGTAGTGTACTTGGAAATAAGTGGTATTCCACATCAAACCAGCATTGCAGCATGCCTGGGAGCTCAGCGCGGCCTTGTTCTTCTAATTTTTCAGCTGTGTTAAGTACAAGTGCTTGCTGCTTTATTTGCACTGCAGAGAGTTTTTTCATTATTAAAATCCAAGTTAGCGGCTAAAAAATGCAGCCGGAATGCGTGCATTATACGCAAGCTTGTAGGTAAGCAACAACTTTGAAAGGGAGTTAATATTTAATAGAGTATATCTGTTTAAAATCTAGGAGGTCTTGTTGGAAAGCGCCTTTGGCTTTTACAACTTGCGTAGGTCGGATAAGCGGCGCAGCCGTGCCATCCGACATTTTAAATTTAACCACAGAACCCCGGTTTGGATATTAATATGTTTTTTAACTCAATAGTTAAGTAACCTCAAACAAGGTGTTTGCCAGGTTGCTTGCAACAACTAAGGAGTAGCTGTCGCAAGCCGTCTTAAGAGCCTTACCGTATTACGATTAATACTTATAAGAGGTATCAATCGGGTTGGTTTATTTGGATCGGCGCTTGTCTAGTACATAACGTACGGCCATTCTTGCAACACCCGCACCAATACCTGAGACCACTGCCCATGTAACGGCCTCTTTAAGATCTGTTTCTTCGCTTGGTCTATCTTTTGGGGCTGGTTCGTTGGTAACCTTTTCCCACGATTTTTGTAAAGTTTTCCTTGTTAACATACCTGCAGATGCAGCGGCGAGACCTATACCTATCGTTGTAATTAGCTGTTTATTACTCATAATTTACTCCTTTTTATAAATAACGGCAGCGTTATTTATGTGTAACTCTTTAAGTAAGAATATTAATAACAGCAATTTACGTACCGATAGGTTGAGGAGCTTTTAGATAAGGGCGTTTTGTATTTGTGCAAATTAGTCGTTTAAAACCACACTCATACCACGCTTACACACAAGCTAAATAACCAATGTAGAGCGTGCACAACTCTGCTTGAAATATTTTTTTAGATATTAACCCTGCAATTTAACTTACCTTCTAGCCGGCTTATCGCACTCATTGTTGTACAGATAGTAAACACTTTTATCCTATGCTTTAATATTAAAAACAAGGGAGGGCGTTATGAGTAAAAATAGATTTTTATTTAATAAATACGTTGCGGTAATGGCTGTTTCAGGCACTTTGGCTGCACCGCTACCAGTGCTGAGCAACGATAAGGGGCCGCTAATTGAGCAGCTTTGTGCTAGTTGCCATAGTTTAACTAATCTTGAGCGCAGTGCGGGTTATAGCCAGCAGGACTGGCAAACATTAATAAGCTATATGGTTGATACGGGCGCAGATACTGCGCTTAGTAAAGATATAAGCGCTTATTTAGCTGAGCATTATCCTGTTAATACCAAGCGCGAATCTAAGGTTGTTACGGGCGATTTAAAGCTTAGCTTTAAGTACTGGCAAGTCCCTACGCTTGGGCAGCGCGCTCGCGATCCGGTACAAGGTAAAAACGGACTTATTTGGTGGGTTGGCCAGTGGGGTAATATTTTAGGTAGGTTAGACCCTAAAACCGGCGATATGAAAGAGTACACACTGCCAAGTGGTACCTATGCGCACAGTGTGTCGCTTGATAAAAATCAAACTCCTTGGTTTTTAGGGAATAAAAATGGCACGGTTGGATATTTAGATTTAAAAACCGAAAAATTTAAAGTGTATAAAATGCCCGATAAAAACGCCCGCGACCCGCATACCGGTGTATTTGATGAAGCCGGTATATTTTGGTTTACCCTCCAACATAGTAATATGATTGGCAAGCTAGACCCTACAACTGGCGATATTAAACTCGCTACTTTACCCACTAAAGGCTCACGGCCATATGGTATTAAGCTTGATTCAAACGGCACGCCATGGGTTTCGTGTAATGGTAGTAACTGTTTGGTTAAAGTTGATAAAAGCTCTATGGAGCTTAGCGAAATTAAACTCCCGGGTGCTAAAACGCATGCAAGGCGACTTGCCATTACGCCTGGCGATATGGTTTTTTATGTGAACTCTGGCATGGGTAAACTTGGCCGCTATAACCCAAAAACCAAGAAGATCACCCAGTGGGATAACCCTAGCGGTGAAAACAGCCACCCGTATGCAATTGAATATGCAGATAACGCTATTTGGTTTAACGAGTCAGCTAAACGCCCTGAAACCTTAGTAAGGTTCGACCTTAATACCGAAACCATGCAAAGCTGGCAAATTCCGAGCAAAGAGGGTGTTTACTCTGGCTTAATTAGGCATATGCGCATGGGGAATAATGGGCTGATTATTCACCAAACAGCGACTAACCAATTAGCTGAAATTACATGGTCTAAGTAATAATTTTAATTAATATATTTATATTAAAAATGGCATACCGCTTGTTAGTAAGTTTGTTTATGTAGATAGGAGTTTTTTACAAAATTTAGCAATTTTTACTCTAATAATAAGAGTGTTAGTATGGGTTTTTTTTATATTATTGATTTTAAATGATAATTTACTTGGTTTGAGTTTTGCTTGGTAGTAAGTGTATTTTCTTAAATAAATAAAGGAGTTATTATGAGTACCGTTATTACTGGGTTATTCGAAAGTGCATCACAAGCAACACTCGCAATTTATAGATTAGAAGCTTTAGGTATTAATGAAGCTGATATTAGTATTGTAGCCAACGACTCATACGCAAAGGAAGATTTTGCTGTAGACGAAGGTACTAAAGCTGCCGAAGGCGGCATTATTGGCGCGGCTTCGGGTGGTATTCTTGCTGCAATTATTGGCGGTTTCACTGCCGTAGGGACTGTAGCAACTGGTGGTACTGGTTTATTAGTTGCCGGACCGTTAGTCGCTGCATTTGCTGCTGGTGGCGCAGGCGCCGCAGTAGGTGGTACTTTAGGTGCCGCAATTGGTGCGTTTATCCCCGAGCACGAAATTAAGTATTATGAAGATGCCATTGAAAAAGGCTCTATATTAATTGGTGTTAAGTACGATAGTGACAACAAAAATGCTATTGAAGAAATACTTAACAATGCAGGCGCAAGTAACGTATCTACAGCGTAATGCTAGCTAATTAATTAAAAAAGGTGAAACTTGGTTTCACCTTTTTTGTGCTCGCTTTTTAGTGCCAAGCAATAATACTTAATCAATTTGAGGGATTAAATCTTACGCTAACTGCGTTAAAAATTCTGATATAAAACAACTAAATAACGTAATTTTTTGTCATTAAATTGACCCATATATAAGCGGATTTTTTTTGAACATACTTTGATTATAAAAATAAATACCCCTTATAGATATAACGCGTGAAGAGTATCTTAGAAGGCTTATTTAGATTGGCGCTTCTTTATTTCATAACGTACGGCCATTCAACCAGCACCAACACTCGAGACTACCGCCTAAGTAATAAGGGCCTCTTTAATATCGTCTTTTTCACTTGGATTGTCTTTTTTGGTAGGGACGTTGGTAATCTTTTCTCACGAGCTTTGTAAATATGCCTTGGTTTTCACTTAATCATTGGCTAAAAGTTAGCTCATTAATTAAATGGCTATTTAGTTAAAGTTATTTTAATCAATAAATTGCGACTAAAAAATACATAAATGTATGTTTGAACATAGGACTGGTATAGACATTGAAACTACTTATTTAATAGTCGCTTAATTTAGCGATATTGTTTTATTAATTTGATACTAAACCAGGAGATGATGATGAATTGTTTGCAGTTTGATTCAAAAACTAAAAGAAGTTTAAACCGCGTTTTAAAACCTGCTTTTGCAATATTATTTACCAGCGTGTTACTACAAAATAGTGCACTGGCTAATGTAAACGTTGAAATGCACCAAGTTACTAAGTCGGGCCAGGGGCAATTACTAGGCACTATTACACTAACAGAAAATGATCACGGCGTTGTTTTTTCACCAAACTTAAAAGGTTTAACGCCGGGGCAGCACGGCTTTCATGTTCATCAATTTGCTAGTTGTGAACCCAAGAAAAAAGGCGATAAGGTAGTGCCAGGTGGCGGTGCTGGTGGGCATTTCGATCCAAAAGCTAGCGAGCATCATGATGCTCCTTGGGCCAACGGCCATTTAGGCGATTTACCGGCGTTGTATGTAAATGAAAGTGGCCAAGCTAAATCGCCTGTTTTAGCGCCAAGGCTCACGCTTGAAAAACTTAAACAACATGCTGTGATGATCCACGAAGGAAGTGATAACTATGCAGATGAGCCAAAGCCATTAGGTGGCGGTGGTAGCCGTGTTGCTTGTGGCGTAATTAAGTAAATATAAGGAGAAAGTTATGCCATATAAAAACCGTGACGAACTACCTGAGTCGGTAAAAAGTAACTTACCTAAACATGCTCAAGACATATATCAAGAGGCGTTTAATAGTGCATGGGATACCTACAAGGACCCGAGCGATAGAAAAAACGACGACGACCGCGAAACCACTGCGCACAAAGTGGCTTGGTCTGCGGTTAAAAACAGTTATAGCAAAAATGACAATGGAAATTGGGTAAAGTCGAGTAATTAGTTTTGATCAAACTAACAACAAGGCTGAAGTATTAAAAAGCCGCTACAGCTTATTGTAGTGGCTTTTTTATAGAGCCCAGTGATTAATCGTTTTTCTATTTACCTTTTTAAACAATACTTTACGGCATGTTTGAGTAAAATTGAGAAGCAAAACCATAAGTACTGCTTTAAACACGAATGTGAGTTTAGTTTAAATTTACGTTATTATTTGTTTGTATTAGCCAAGCCCGAGAACACTTTGAATTATTTAGCTCATCTTTATTTAGCGCAGCCCACAGCCGATTCTCACTTTGGGAACTTATTGGGCGACTTTGGTGGTAAAAGGCATGTAGAGTACTTACCAAATACGGTTAAAAACGGGCTCGATAACCACTATTTAGTCGATAAATTTACCGACTCCCACCGCGCAGTTAAACACGCTAAACAGTACTTTTCACCTGAGCGTAAACGTTTTGCTGGTGTGGCTATTGATGTGGTGTTTGATCATTTTTTAATTGTGCATTGGCAGCGATTTAGCAAGCAACCTTTAAGTGATTTTAAGTACACCAGCTATCAGCTTTTGAATAATCGCATACCTGTTATGCCGCCGCGCATGCAGCATGTTGTAACAAGTATGACTAAAAACGATTGGTTTAAAGAGTACGAAACCGTTGAGGGAATAGGAGTAGCACTTGATAATATTGCCAAGCGTATTCGCTTTACTAACACTTTTGCGGGCGCGGCTGATGATATAGCAAGGAATTACGATGAATTAGAAGCCGTGTTTTTAGCGTTCTTCCCGGAGCTAATTAAGCATGTAAGTGAGTTTGACCTTGAAAGCACCCCAAAAAATGACATAAAGCGCATTATTTAAAGTTTTCATCAATTGTTAACCTTTTGTGATAATTTAAGGTGAAAAAAACGCTACTCTAATACAAATTAATTTTTGAGTGTTTTTAATGAATCGCAATTACTTGGTTATTGTGAGCTTTGCTGTTTTAGCGGCATTTCAATCTGGTGCTGTATTGGCTTTCGACTTTGACTTAAAGTCGGTACGAACCACTATTTCAAACCCTAACACTAGCCACGCGTTAATATATGACGACTTGGCTGGGAGTAATCAAAAAACACTGTTTTCGTTAGAGCCCATAAACAATCAACGTGTGGGTGTGTTTTTTGATATTAATGACATTGAAATTGGCTACTCAGCCGATATTTTCGAAGATGATGTTGAAACAAAAACACAAGATATACTGCTTTCGTATAGAAAATTTAAAAATTCTAAAATCACATTTAACTATCAAACGCTTGAAGGGCTGCAAAGCACGGCTAGCAATTTAAGCGGCAATCAAACGGATCAAATTTTCTCGCAAAATACACGTTCAACCAAGTTTGAGCTATCTGGCCAACACAACTTTTATATCTTCAATAATAAAGAGTCTTTGTTTGAGCACTTTTTTCTTAATAGGCCAAAGCTAAGCAGCAAATTTGATTTGTCGTTAAGTATTGTTGGCGCGTGGTCTTTTAAGCATGTATCTCTTGAGAATAAAGATAATATTGTGTTTCAAGCTGATTTTTTAAATTCATCTGCACCACAGGTCACTAAGTTAATTTCTAATTCGTACGGGGCGAGTATTGGCTCGCTTTTATCATTTTCGTTACCGCATAATGTTCACGTATTTGCTGAATACAAAGTAGGTAAGGGAAATATTCGAAATACAGACCCTGGGCTGGGGTTAAAAGATTCGGGCGGCGAAAAAGTGGCAGCATACGGCGGTGGAATTTCTTGGACTTCCGACAATAAAAAACTTATGGTTGTACTACGTGCGTGGGAGCAAACAGGCCGGCATATAGATACTTCTTTTGGTGATTTGTCAGTAATTAAGTTTTTTTAGTATTGAGCACCGAAATAGTGAATTTACCAGGAATATTATGAGTAAGAATAACGATGTACCTCAGGCTTATGTTAAGCAAGAGGAAGGTTATAGAATAAAAGCCTTAAGATTATATCCTTGGGTATGCGGGCATTGTGCTCGTGAGTTTGAATACTCAAATTTACGTGAGTTAACGGTGCACCATGTTGATCATAACCACAGTAATAATCCTGAAGACGGAAGTAACTGGGAGTTATTGTGTATTTATTGCCACGACAATGAGCACAATAAATACCACGAGCATATTATGTATGGCGGGTCGACTACAGATCGCAAAGTTGAGGCTGCGACGCATTCTCCATTTGCCGATTTAAAAGCGATGCTTAATAAATCAAAGTAATATTAGTTAAATTAAGAGCTTAAACCTAAAATTTTATTAATTTAAATGGCTTTTGAGGATGAACGGTTATAAACCGAAGCAACCTCAAAAATTAACTTTAAATTGGTTTTATTAAAGCTCTTTAGCTGTTTTGTCTTTTATGTCAAACCAGTTTGAATCGGCTGAAGTAATAAAGCCTGGTACGTCTTTTAGCCATTGTTTTTGAACTGATTTATCAAGATTTAAATAAAGTTTGTTATCAACAATTTTGAACGCTTCTGGATCTACGTCAAATTTTTTCTCCATTGATACACCAAACGCACAAAAGCCACCAAATTGTGGTGCGTACTTTTCTGGATTCGCTCTAAATAAGTCACGGTGCTTAGCTGAGGTGAATTTATAAATGGCATTTTTATGTGTTGCAGTATATTCAGAGCTGCCTGTTACTGCTTTGTTTTGGGTAAAGTAAGCAACGGTATCGTAACCACTAATTGCAATGTCGTTAACGTCGGCATTTGCGTCTATGTCTGCTGCAAAGCTTAGTGAACTTGCAAGGACTGATGCTGCAAAAAAAGCTGATTTAGTGAGTGTCGAAAATTTCATGTGTATCTCCAAAGGGTAATTTAATTAGTATGTTTGTTTAAAACTCAACTGTACTTTATCGTTATTGTTTGGTTAATATGCGTCTATTAGTCTGTATTTTCATACCAATAATCCAATGAGGCGTTTATGGATGTACTTTCGAGTGTATTGAGTCACTTTTCGCTTAATGCCAATGTGTTTTTTAGTGGGAACATGTGCGGTACGAGTGACTTTAGTGACGATCAAGGTGTTGGGCATTTACATTTATTGCGATCAGGTACTCTAAAAGTGCGCAGTAACAGTGGCTTTGAAATTGTTTTATCAACGCCTTCGGTTATATTTTTTCCTCATTCTACAGGGCACTGTTTATTTTCGGATAAGGGTGACGGTGCTGATTTAGTGTGTGCACAAATTAGCTATCAAAGTGGAGGGCATAGCCCTTTATTGCAGGCGCTGCCTTTTTGCTTAAATTACGAATTAACGGGTGATGGATTATTAGAGCAGAGCGCTTTTTGGATTTTTGATGAGGCATTTAAAGACGCCAGTGGTAAGGATTTAATTATAGATCGCTTATGCGATGTATTTTTAATTAGTGTGCTGCGTAAGGTATTGAAAGAGGGCACAATTAAAAGCGGGATGATGGCAGGGCTTGCGCATCCTCAGTTGGCTAAGGTATTAATAAAAATACATCAAACCCCAGAGCAAAGCTGGTCGCTTAGCGCTATGGCTGAGGAATGCGGCATGTCACGCTCTAAATTTGCCGATACGTTTAAGCGAGTAATTGAGCAAACACCGGCTGATTATTTAGCTGATTGGCGCTTATCGGTTGCTAAAAAGCTTATTTTAAAAAATCAAAATATGGATTTAGTGGCTAATCAGGTTGGGTACGAAAATGGCTCTGCACTTGCCCGTGTATTTAGAAAAAAAACAGGACAAGCGCCAAAAGAGTGGTTATTGAGCCAGCAGTAAACGTTTAATTTTGTAAGTTAGCTGCATCCGTTGTAATTAGGTAGTTTGAATCGAGTGACCAAAAATTATTTTCGAGTTTTTGTAGAGGTCGTTTTTTAGAGCCTGGCGATGCTTTATGTAATATCAAATTAATAAGATCAGAACTTACTGCAGGATCACTATGAAAGTAGTCATGGCCTATTAGGCTGCCAGATTTAGGTACTTTAATTAGGCTTACGTTACCTACAGAAGTGAATATGTCTTGCTCGTTTATGTTTACATCTTTGGTGTTTAACCGACCAAAGCTCAAGCTGTTTGTTAGCCACTGTGAAATACCCAATGCGCTATCTTCTTGAGAGGTGTAAATGGTAATTTGTCCAAATGCAGGCCCAAATTGCTCTGCCATTAGCCTTTGTTTAATAATACCAAAATCGAGATCAGGGGCTGCTAAAATTAAGTTTTCAATACGCAGGTCTTCGCGGGGATTTCCGCCACTGGCTCTGTTCTCAATTATAAGCTCTCTAAGTGTTGTGGTTACTACATCGGTGCCACGGCTATGCGCAATAATATGAATGTTTTCTATTTCAGGATTTTTGAAAAGCAGTCGCAAAGTTTCTTTTAAATGAAAAATAGTGAATTGACCAGACTCTTTATCTTCAAAATAGCCGGTTAATCCTGTGGCGGCGGCAGGCCAAGAGTAAACAATAGGTACGCCTTGTCGGTTCAAAAAATGCCATATACCGGCAAGGGTAAATACTGATTCGTTAAAGGTATTATTAAAGCCATGCACAAACAAAATAACGTCTTTGTTATTACTGTTTTTTAAACGCTGATTAATGTTTTTGTTTAACTGGGTTTCGTGAAAATTTTTGCGTTCTAAAATATCTTCGTCAATTTGGAGTTTGTTTTTTACGCGTCTAAATTTATAAGGCGATAAAGGGAAGCGACCTAATTCATCGGCTTTTTCCATTACGTAAGTTAAATTAGCGGAGCGATTTTTAAGATTACTTTGCTTTAATAGTTCACTCCACTGCAACGACCTATCGCCAAAATTTACTTTTGCTACACCGTACGCAATTGATGGCGAGCGACTTGCGTTATACATAACCCCCTCTTTTTCAGAAATTGCTCGGTCAGTAACATAGAGCAATTCCATACTTGTTGTATGTAGGTTTTTAGGTACTTGGGCTTCTGAATAAGGCGTATTTACATATAAATTGGGTGTAGGCATTAAAGCTGGGTTTGAAGTACAGGCAGATAGCAAAATAATGAGCAAAGGGGCGAAAATATAGGATTTACCTAGAGGGTGAAAAAGCATGCTTATTCCTTATTTTCGGTTTATAAATTATTTTAAAGAGGTTAAG
The DNA here is from genome assembly GCF_002836155.1 of Pseudoalteromonas sp. GutCa3. Taxonomy (NCBI): domain Bacteria; kingdom Pseudomonadati; phylum Pseudomonadota; class Gammaproteobacteria; order Alteromonadales; family Pseudoalteromonadaceae; genus Pseudoalteromonas; species Pseudoalteromonas sp. GutCa3. The sequence goes on from NZ_PJBK01000071.1 coordinate 18,190, forward strand.
TATAAAATTAGCATATAAAAAGTAACATATTTATTACCTTTTACACATCACATACTAATTTTATAATGTATTGTTGCGTTAACGAGGATTTAAAATAAAAATACCCGAGCTTATAAGTAGAGAAAGCTGCGGGCATTGTTTTTTTTGGGGGGGTTATAAAACTAAATCTTAATCGCCTCAGTTGGCGTTGTTGATAATCCACTAAAATACTTCATTACCAATTGACCTTGGTTGTTTTTTTCTATTACTAAGTAATTGTTTGAATTAGGGTAGTAAAAGCTATTTTTAGACATGGTAATAAGTTTTGTTTTATCGCCACCAGTGCGCTTTGAATACAAAACGTCATTTTCAAAAATTAGGCTGCGTAAGGTATTTTCATCAATACGATAATCACCCAATACGGGCGCTAATTGCTGCTCTGTTACATCTACTTTTTTAAACTCGGGGAGTGTAATACCTAGAGTTCTGGCTGTGAGCTTTTCGTTGATAAAAATAGGATTTATGTGGTTTGAATTAGCCAGTACTGCAACATATAGCTTTTGTTCTGGAATATAGCGTGCATGTGCTAAAAAGCCATTTATTCCGCCAGTGTGTTTAATTACGGTGTATTCATTCAAGGGCTTAATAATTAATCCGTAACCATAGGATGAAACGCTGCCGTCGTTTAGTTTAAAAGGGCTGACCATCTTCTCATAACTTGCTTTACTAATAAGCTTGCCAGACGATAACGCACTAAACCAAATGTTTAAGTCAGTTGGAGTAGATATAAGCGCACCTGCGGCATATGGCCAATCCATATTAATGTAGCTGGTGTTGATAAATCCTTGCTCTGTTTGCTCATACCCAGATGCGCGATGGGCAACAATTTCTTGCCCTTCATAACTACTCTGGTTCATTTTTAGCTTTTTAAATATGTGTTGTTCAATAAAGTCTTTGTAAGACTGGCCACTTGCTACTTCAATTATTTTACCAAGCAGTGAATAGCCGGTATTTGAATAAGCCATCGCTTCGCCGGGTTTAAACACCATTGGGTGTTTGGCAAAACGCGCTAACGTATCGTCAACGCTGGTGGGGACTTGTATTTCTTTATCAAAGAGATCGTCGTCATCTGTGTAGTTGGCGATGCCTGAGGTGTGGGTTAATAAGTTTTCGATTGTGACGAGGTTGCCCTCTGTTGGAAAGCTTGCAACATACTTATGAATATCATCGGTAACCGCTAGCTTACCTTGCTCTTGCAGCATCATAATTGCAGCTGCAGTAAATTGTTTTGAAATAGAACCTAAACGTAAAACGCTTTGCTCATTAAGTGCAATGTTATGTTCAAGGTTGGCAAGCCCGCGCGCTCCTTTAAAAAGGACTTTGTCATTTTTACTTATAATTACCGATACCCCAGGCTCGTTTTCAGCAAGGTTCTCGTTAAGAATTTCCTGATATTGCGAGGCTGTCGGGTTTGCTTTTACAAGGCAGGGTGTTAATAGCGAGAGGGCTAACAAACAGCTAGCGTAAAATGGCTTAATCATATTCATCCTTTTTAGTTTTTATACCAAACCTGTAGATAGGCTTAGCGATCCCTGTGCTTCATTTAAGCGGTTATTTACTTTAATTTATAAGTATTATTTTTAGTTTATAGCCAGTTAATATTGCACAGCTAAAAAGTAAACTCAACGCTTCGCTTTAGTTACCCATATACATTCAAATTTTTTGTTAAATCAATAAACGCGCATAACCTTGGTGGCATATGCCGCTTAGTTAAATAGTTTAAGTAATTAGGCACTCCTCCCATTTTATATATATTAAGTAGCTACGATGATTTCAGCCGCTTGGATAAAAACAAGGTTGTTACATCAGCTACTTTAATAAGTGACAGTTTATCTGCATGGCTCCATGAAATTTTTGAGCCAACACTTTCACAACAAATAACACCTAGTGGCTTGTTATCAATAAAGTAGATGTAATCAAGCAAGGAGTAAATGTTTGATGGTTCAAAATAAACTTTGGTGAAGTTTTTAGTGATTTCGTGGTTTCTCGCATCTGATGCGTCTAATACTTTATGATCTAAAATATAGTCAAAGTATGCAGGAAAGTCTTCAGCTTTTAAAACTGCATTACTTACTATTTCATTTTTTTCATCAAGGCAAATTAAGCTATTAATGGCAGTATAGTCGTGATTAAACAACCAGAGACTGACTCTGTCGGCATTTGGAATTAACTTTTTTAGCTCATTGCATATCTGTTTTAGCTTACGTTCACTCGTAATGTTTGGGTTACTAACTTTAACTGCTAAATTTTTGAGATTTGAGTTTTTTGGATTATAGACATTGAGCAAGCTATTTAAATGCTCTTTATTAAATGGCTTCGTTAAATAGCCATCCATACCAATATCTAAATAGTGTTCAATATCTTGTTTCATGGTGTTGGCTGTCATGGCAATAATTGGCGTTGTTTTACCTGTTTGTTGCGCTCTAATTATTTTAGTGGCTTGCACTCCATCCATCACTGGCATTTGAATGTCCATAAAAATCAAATCAACATGGTTGGCAAAAAAGTAATCAACGCATTCTTTGCCATTTTCGGTAAATATTACTTTCGCATTATGGGCTTGTAGCATTTTACTTACGACAACTTGATTTACTTTATTGTCTTCGGCAACCAAAATAGTACACCCTTGTAAATCGGTTATTTCTTTATTTGGTTTTAATAATTCATCGAGTTCTGATGTTTCAAAGCTTTGTTGGTAAGTAAATACAGAACCTTTATCTTCTTTACTCGTGAAGTTGATTTTGCCATTCATTAAATCACTTAGCTTGGTGCAAATGGAGAGGCCAAGGCCCGTGCCCCCGTACTTTCTAGATGTAGATGAATCAGCCTGATGAAACTCTTTAAATAAATTTTGCTGTGCAGCTTTACTAATACCAATACCTGTATCGATTATTTCAAATACAATATTTTGCGTGTTTAAGGAGTTCTCTTTTACAGTGACTTTAAACTCTACCTGGCCTTGTTGTGTAAATTTAATCGCATTTGAGCATAAGTTATTTAAAATTTGTGAAATTCTGACAGGATCGCCTTTTAAGGTTGTAGCGATATTTTTATCTATAGATGGAATAAATTTTATTCCTTTATCTGTGGCTTGTTTCATTAGTGGATTAATTACATTGTTAATGACTTCGCTCAGGTTAAAGTTAATATTCTCAATATTTAATTTACCCGCTTCAATTTTTGAAAAGTCTAAAATGTCATTTACAATATTTGAGAGTATATTCGCGGAGCTTAAAATACTTTTTAAGGCGTTATCTTTTTCTATATTTGAAGTCTCTGCCAGTCCAAACTCAGCTAAATTTAAAATGCCATGCAGCGGAGTTCTTAGCTCGTGCGACATATTTGCTAAAAATCGACCTTTTAGAGTGTTAGCTGTATCAGCTTCTTTTTTTAGTTCTTCAAGATTTTTATTATGTATTTGTTGTTGTTTTAATGCAGTGGCCAGCTTTCTGTTGTTTAACCTGAGCTCAAGTTGTGCGATAACTTCTTTGCCAAGTATTTTCAGTGCGTTAATTTGTGTTTGAGTTAGCTTTTTTGGCTGGTCGCTGATAACACATAATGTACCAATTGTGCTGCCACTAGGTGTAACTAGCGGTGTGCCCGCATAAAACCGAATGTTTGGATCGCTGGTTACTAGAGGGTTATCATAAAAACGTTCATCAAGTAGAGCGTTTTGTATTTCAAATACTTGGTCTTGCAGTATTGTATGAGAGCAAAATGCGATATCTCTTTCGGTGGAGTCTACATCGATACCATATTTTGATTTAAACCACTGCCTTTGTGGATCAACTAAGCTTATAAGTGATATGGGGGCTTCACAAATATCAGAAGCAAGTTGAGTTAAATCATCAAATACTTTTTCGGCTTCAGTATCTAATATTTCATACTCATACAGGGCTTTTAATCTAGATTCTTCGTCTACTGGTATTTGTGCTTTTATCATAGTATTGCTCAATATTTATATAGATTCACTATAAGAGTAATTTAGTGATAATGACAACTTTAACATGTAAATCAGGCTAATAAATAGATTCTGTATTTTGTTACTCTCTTATTATTTTTTTGAAGTGTTTTTTATAAAACCAGCGAAAGTAAAAAGGATCTTTCCATACTGAACACTCTCAGTAATTAACATCGGAATTAATAGGGATTAAACCAGTCTATAGTTTTACATCATCTGTAAATTTTGAAACTCAGCAGCTCTGCTGGTGGGCAAATTCTGCAACCTTGTGAATTATAAATTTCTAAAAGCATGTGATGGCTCGAAAAGGCTGATATTTTCCTTGGCATAAGTGATATTCACTAATGAAGTATCACGAAATGCTTACAATTAAATCACGTTTTAACTGTATATTTTACTTAGTTAAAACTTAATTTGAACACCCGCTCAAGTTGTGCTTTAATCATGTCTCAATTATTGAGGAACTTTACATGATTAAATTTTATTTTCACCATACTCCTAACCCAATGAAGGTTGCACTCTTTTTAGAAGAAACAGGCTTACCGTTTGAACTTGTTCCTCTTGATACTTTAAAAGGTGAGCAACATACACCTGAATTTAAAGCAATTAATCCAAACGCTAAGGCGCCAGCAATTGTTGATGGTGAAACTCGTGTGTTCGATTCGAATGCTATTTTAATGTACCTTTCTGAAAAATATGGAAAGCTAGAAGGCAAGGGCGATGACCGCGCTGAAATGCTGTCATGGTTAATGTTTATCGCATCTGGTTTAGGTCCGTATTCAGGGCAAAGTGTACACTTTAGACACATGGCGCCAGAAGGGCTTGATTACGCGGTTAATCGCTATTTACGTGAAGCGCAGCGCCATTACGAAGTACTTGATACTCACCTTGAAGGTCGTGACTTTATTGTGGGTGATACGTATACCATTGCTGATGTATCTGCATGGGGCTGGATTGATAAAGCACCGGTTGTATTAGGTGAAGAGGGCTTAGCACCGTATCCAAATCTTAAGCGTTGGTTTGAAAGCATTGATAGCCGCCCAGCGGTTGCACGTGCACGCGTAATTGGTACTGATGTAGCCTTTAAAAAAGAGTTTGATGAAGACGCTAAAAAAGCGTTTTTCCCTTCAAATTACCCTAAAGTATAAAAAGTACTTAATACTAAACAGCAGATCAGCTAGCTGATCTGCTGTTTAGTATTTCATGGCTGTGTTAGCACCTCTTTATTTTCATCTGCCACGAATAAATTAACTTCCTCTGTGTGCTGGCTTACGCTATTTCTTTTTAGGGCGATATATAGGTCTGAGTGAATATATATACCTTCTTTTCCCGACTTCATTCCTGCAATTTCAAACCACGAAAGTAGTTGGCGTTTTCTACCTGCAAGTTCAAGCCTTATATCGCGCTTTTTAAATATAACATCTAGATCGGCAAGCATTGCCATTACGCTTAAATCTAAGTGAGTAAAGCAGGGCACAGCGTCAATTATTACACAGTGGGTGTCGTCTTTTTGCCTTGCGTATTGCTCAAGTAATCTGCGTTTAAAGTAGCTGGCATTAAAGTAAGTTAAAGGTGAATTAAAGCGATAGATAAACACGCCTTGCACTGCTTTTGCTTTATCTGTGGCGTCTAAACTTCTTACTACACCGTTAACATCTACGCCGAGTATATTGTCGGTTGGGCGCATTACAGTGCGAATAAACTGAAATAACCCCAGTAATACAGCAAGTGTGATCCCTGGTATAACGCCAATAAATAACACCGCAAGTAAGGTGGCTGAGGCGAGATAAAATGCCTGTTTGTCTTTTCGTTTTAGTTGCCAAACAGCTTTTAAATCGAGTAAATGAACAGAGGCAATAATAAGTACAACACCTAGCGCTGCGCTTGGAATAAATTCAAGTGGCGCAGTTAAAAATACGGCTATGACCGCAATAATGGCCGCTGCTATTATTGATACTAACTGCGTTTTACCACCCGTTGCATCGTTAACAGCGGTGCGTGAGTCGGCGCCACTGACTGCAAAACCTTGCGAAAGAGCTGACGCTATATTGGCAATACCTAGCGCTCTAAATTCTTTATCGGCGTCTATGTCGTAGCCATTTTTAGCGGCAAAGCTGCGCGCAGTTAGCATCATACTAACAAAACTCACGATGGCTAAGTTAAGTGCGGGTACCACTAGCTCACGAATAATCCCTAAATCAAAAACAGGGGTATTAAAAACGGGAAGCCCGCCAGTTACGGTGCCAATAGTTTTTATATCAAGTTGTTTTAATTCAAAAATCCATACCAAAAGCGCACCAAAAGCAATGGCAAACATAGATGCAGGCCACGTGGGTCTTATGCGCTTCATGACAAAGTAAACCGCCAGTGTAAACAAAGCCATTAGTAAGGTGGGAACATGTGTTTGCGCTAGGTATGTGGGTACACCTCCTAGGCGTTCAAGTAGGTAACGTTCGTCAAAGGTAAAACCGAATACTTTGGAAAATTGACCAACAATAATAGTGATAGCTACGCCGTTTAGTAATCCCATTAAAATAGGTTTAGATAAAAAGTCGGCTAATACACCTAACTTAAATTTACTGGCTATAAAGCACCAAAAGCCGGTCATAGCGGTCATGGTGACAACAAGTTGCCAATGCTTAAAGCTGTCACCTGCAGCAAGAGGTGTTACTACTGCTGCAATAACGGCGCAGGTTGCGGCATCAGGGCCGACTATTAATTGTTTAGAAGTGCCAAAAAGAGCATATAGCATCATTGGCAGTATGCAAGAATATAACCCTACGGCGGCGTTAACACCGGTTAGTTGTGCGTAAGCAATAGCAACAGGTAAAGCTACGGCAGCTACCGATAGCGCCGCTCTTACATCATCAGCAAACCATTGTCGCTCGTAGTGCAGCAATGTATCTAAACCCGGCATAAAATTATATAAACGCGACAGCACTTCAACTTTTCCTGTTAATAGTAGTAACGCTTTGATAGTAAATTTAATGTTCAAATAAGTATAGCTAGGTGGGTGTGTTTTTTACGTAATATAAAGCTACTTTTTTATAGACGTAAAAAAGCCTGCATAAAAGCAGGCTTTAGTTTTTAGGGAAAATTAAAATTTAGCGCGAATACCAAAGCTGTAACGGCGATCCGCTTCAGTGTACTTCCAAGCACCACCTAGTTCAGATAGGTAGATTGAAGGCTCACCCGTTAAGTTGGTCGCATTACCTACTAAGGTCACGTTTTCGTTAATATCCCAGCTTGCAGAGAAATCTAACTGGCCTCTGTCGTCACGGTAGTTATTACCGTAAACAGTGCCTTCTGCTGAAATGCTGCCGTCTGAGTTAATATTTTCTACGCGTTTCTCGTTTTCTGTATCTAAGAAACTGTCACGGTAGTTATAAGCGATACGAGTAGAGAACCCTTCGTATTCCCAAAATACTTGTAAGTTGTACGTATTTTTAGAAATATCTAATAATGGGTTGCCGTTTGGTTGTTCGCTGTCTGCATACGTGTAGTTTGCATTAACACCTAAGCCAGAAAATGCACCCGGTAAGCTTGTGAAGAACTGTTGGTAACCAACTTCAAAACCTTGTACTGAGCCGTTTTCACCGTTTACATTTTTAACTGTATCAATACCCGTTAGTCCTGCGTCACGCAAGCCTGCAACATGGTTAAAGCCATCTATATCTACAGGGTAGTCAGTCGCATCTGAGTAAACTAGGTTGTCTTGAGATACACCTGCAACGTCAAGCTGACATACTTGGTTCCACTGAGTTACGTTTTGACCTGTTGAAGTGCTTGATGCAGCTACACAGCTACTTTCGTTACTTAAGAAAGACTCAACATCTTTATAAAATACTGCGAAAGATAGTACGTTACCTTCATCAAAGTAATGCTCTACAGATAAGTCGTATTGCGTTGCACGGTATGGTTCTAAATCAATAGAGCCTTGCGTTGCACCTGTAATGTCATTATTAACGTCAAATGCAGGGCTTAGCTCACTAAAGTCAGCGCGGCGCATAACTTTTGCAGCAGCAAAGCGGAATAATGTTTCGTCTGAGTAGTTATACGTAACGTTTAAGCTTGGTAAAAAGTCGCTGTAGTCATTGTCGCCAGTTACTTTTTCGCCATTAAGAAATACGCTTGATTCTAAATCTGTAGTTACATAACGACCACCCACAATCGCAGTGATGTTATCAAAGTCTAAGTACGCTGATATGTACACAGCAGCTGTATCTTCAACTACGTTGCGGTATGCGCTTTCTTGGAACTCTTGGTTATCTGAAAGACTCCCTGTTGATGCTAGGTTAGTACCTGCAAGTAACTGCTGAAGTTGAGCGTAAGTATTTGCAGGGTTAGATAAACCGTTGTAGCTTAAAAACGTTAGTAGGTCATTTTGTCCCGAATGACCTAATTGGTCAAAAGAGTTGTCGTGGCTAACTGTTGTGAAGCTATTTGAAAAAGCAGCGTTGTAGTCATCAACCCATAAAGTAGCTAATGAACCATCAGAGTCGTTAAATGCATTTTTGTAAATGTCTTTAATTTCTACTTTGTATTGCTCATATTCGTAATCGCGGTTAGTAACACGTACACCTGCTTTTACTTTAGACACCCAGCTTAAGCTGCTGAGTGGCTCAAACATTTCAACATCAAAACGAATAGCTGTTTCGTCATTGTCTGTTCTTCTATCTTCACTTTTAAACGTACGTAGTGCTAAGTTTTGTGGGTCAGTAAATGCATTTGGATCTGAATGAATGATGCTTGGTAATTTATTACCGTCTTGAGAAAATGCACCATCATATAAATGATTTGTTAGCTGAGTTCCGCCACTTGCTTCAAATGTTGATTTTTCGATTGGGCGAAGTGTAAATTCAGAATCAGGTCTTACGCTTTCTGATGATGCTACTGCAATTTCACCAGAGATTTTTATACTGTCAGTAAGGTTCCACTCTGCACCAAGTGCATTTGAAAACGAGTCAGTTTCACGAAAGTCACTGTATGTTTTAGGGATACCAAATTCGTTTGTTAGCGTGTAATTATTTACGCCGTTAGCATCTTGAGTTGTATTTGCATCTGTTGATAACGAACCCGCAACACCTAATATAGAGTTACCACTTTGCTCACCAGAGCGTTTAGTGCCACTTAAATCAAGATACACCATGCCATTACCAGATTGCGGTGCCCACTGAAGTGATAAATTTACAGCAGTACGTTTACGTTGTTCTACATATTGTTCAACACTGTGCTCGTCTCGTACGATAGCGTTGCCACTTGGTGTATTACCTTCTTGGCCATTAATATCAATGTCTTGAGGTTTAACACGGCTAGACGTTTCATCTTGACGAATTTCACGATCTTGATACGAAAACATAGCAATGGCACCAAAGGTACCCATTTCGTCAAAGTCCCAGTTGTTACCAAGTGAACCACTAAAAATAGGTGCTACTTTTTCTGTTTTATCTGCATATTCACCATCTAATGAAACTGCACCATTTAGTTTATCTAACTCTAATGGGCGAACTGTTTTTAAGCTAACTGTTCCGCCTAATGCACCTTCAATCATATCGGCAGTAGGAGACTTAACGACTTCTACTGTTTTTAAGAAACTTGATGGGTAATCTTGTAAGCTAATACCGTCACGAGAGTCACCAATAGTAGAGCGACCGTTTAATTCAACACGGTTTTGAGGTAAGCCACGAATCGAAACACTGTCACCCACACCAAAATCGGTATTAATAGATACACCAGTAATACGTTGCAGTGCTTCTGCAATATTATTATCAGGTAACTTACCAATGTCTTCAGCAACAATCGCATCTACAATACGTCCGTCAGTACGCTTAAGCATAGCGGCGGCTTTCATACTACCTAGCATGCCTTTTACTTCAATAACTTCAATATCTGCAGCTGCCGTTTCTGAAGCTGCCGGAGCCTCTTGCGCTGCAATATTTGAAGAAGCCATTAGTAAAAGGGCTGCTGCACTGATTGTTGTAGAGCTACTTCTTTTATGTTTATTAATTAATGTTGAAGTAATTTGATTGAGTTTCATGTATCTCTCCCGTTTGGGTACGACTTACGTCATTGTGTGTGTTGTTACTTGGTTTGGTTAACCAATTTAACTGCTATTTCCCTGTAGCGTGTCATACAGGTGGTGTGGTTGAAATTAGTCCAATTCAGCTTTTATTACAACCTTTGTTTACCAAAAATTCACAAGGTGTATTACAAAGTGTTCTTTTATTTTGCTTATA
>NZ_PJBK01000072.1:0-27338 GCF_002836155.1 Pseudoalteromonas sp. GutCa3
CTCTAATAACACAAAGCGATATACAAACACCATATGCAGCACCTAAAACCCCGAAGTAACTGATCATTAAAAGGCTTATTATAATTGTCAATAAACTCTCACTAATTGTAAGATAGGATATTGATTTATATTTATCTTTTGATATCAAAATAGCAGTACATGGCCCTTGCATATTAGCTATAAAAAAGCCAAATGAAATTATTTGCAATGCTGCTAACGTAACCTCAGAAAAATCGCCTAACCAGACTCCTAAGAACCACTCACCTTGAAAAACTATATTTAGGTATATAGTTAAGGAAAGAGTTGTCGCAACAATAATACTCAGTTTAAACTTAGAATTAGTAGATTCTATATCATCTATATATTTGCTAAAGTAAGGCGTTAAAAGATAATTAATAGATGAGGATATTTCTACATATATTTCCATCAGCCGTCCCACTACACGAAGTGGCACTACGGAAACACTACCGATAATAAAACCTACCAATAAAATCGGCGAGTTGTTTCGTATGTAATCATTTAGCCTTAAAAAAAACAGCCTAGATCCTCTCACCTTTAAATAATTGAAGGAATCCATAGAAACTGACGATAATTTATAGTCAGATTTGAAACCCGCTTTATAACTAAGGATTAATCTACAAACAAACTCAAATAGTGCAATTATGAAGAATGTGATAGCAACTGATATTATCCCAAGGTCATAATTGATCACTAATAATATGGTTATCCCTCTTGCAAGATTTGAAATAAATCGGACTAGGTTTGTAGAAACGACATAAAAATTTCCTATTAAGTATGACTGGAATGCACCAGAAACAAAATTCAGTGCGAAATTAGCAGCTAAAAATAAGATTATTAAATAGGTATTTACATTACTACTAAATGAAAAATTTATAACATTATTTGATATTAGAAACAGACTGATTAATACCAGTAAGCTAAATAATAGAGCTAAGATGAAGATACAAAAAAATGAAGTACTTATTAAAGGTCCTCGCTGAAATTTCTCCCGTTCTACTGATATTGCTCTGGCTATAATTGATCCGAGGCCAAATTCAAATAAAACAATATGTGACAACACAGCCATTAATAGAGACCAGACTCCGAAGTTATGATCCCCAAAGTAATGTAGCATTTCTCTAAATACTAAAAGTCCTATAAAAACTTGAAATATAATATTTACTACATTAAATATAGCACCACTTATGAGCTTATTTAACAAATCCAATTCCTTTTAAGTGGTGCTGTAAATAACATTTTGTAAAATTCGTCACGTAACCAGTTAAACTAAATGTCACTTGATTTTTTTATAATAAATAATTTGTTACTCGTTAATTAATGTTTTAACTGCTTTAGTAAACTCTTTACCCATATGGCTTGATTGCATTGCATATTCTACATTGGCCAACATATAACCTAATTTAGAACCACAATCATGAGATTTACCTTTTAGATGGTAGGCTTCAAGTGTTTCTAGGTGGCGTAATTGGAGTAAAGCATCAGTAAGTTGTATTTCACCGCCAGCTCCAGGAGGGGTGTATTCTAGTAAATCCCAAATTGCTGTAGATACAACATAACGACCTGTAATAGCTAAATTGCTTGGCGCTTCATCGTTATTTGGTTTTTCTACCATATTTTTAATGGTTGCATTTTCGCCTGCATTTATTTTTTTACCAGCTATATCAACTACACCATATTGATGCACTTGCTCTTGCGGTACGGGCTCGACCATTACTTGGTTGTAGCCTGTTTTGTCGAATCGGTCGATCATTTGGCTTAAATTGTCGGTTTTTGAATTTGATTTGTATTTATCAATAATTACGTCGGGTAGCATTACTGCAAATGGGTTATTACCAACAATTGGGCGCGCTGCTAAAACAGCATGGCCTAAGCCTAGTGGTGCTGATTGGCGAACAGAAATCACGGTTACATCTTTTGGTACTATTGAGCGAACCTCTTCTAGTAAACTACGCTTTACGCGCGCCTCTAGTGTGGCCTCTAGCTCAAAGCTTGTGTCAAAGTGGTTTTCAATCGAGTTTTTTGAAGCGTGTGTAACAAGCACGATTTCTTTAATACCAGCTGCTACGGCTTCGTTAACTACGTATTGGATTAAAGGTTTATCTACCAGAGGAAGCATTTCTTTAGGGATGGCTTTTGTGGCTGGTAACATACGCGTGCCAAGGCCAGCTACAGGTAATACTGCTTTTAAAACTTTCACTTTAATTCCTTTCATTATTTTTGCTAATCAACAAAAAAAGGAATTATTAAGCTAAAATTCCTTTTCGAGCGTTTCACATGCCGTGTGACATTGCTATTATACACAACACAATAATGCACTCAATAATAAAAGAGTACTTTTTGATTGTTTTTTTGTTAATTTTATGTTGCACCAAAAGTAAGCTGCATTGCACCACTTTAGTGCCTAATGCTTTTTAACGACCTATCCTTTTAAAGATACTAATACTATACTAGGCTTGTTTAGCTATTATGGAACACAAACTTAAGGAACATTTGTGCGTTTAGGGTTTAACATTTTATTATTAGTGTCTTTTTTTGTATGCGCACAAAATACGCTTTTGTATTTACGCAATAACGATATAATTGCGCGCGCTCAAAAACAGTATGGTGATGAAGGGCATAAACGTATTAAAAATTGGCTAAGTTTTATAGATGAGTCAGCTGATAAAAGTGAATGGCAAAAAATCCATTTAGTGAATGACTTTTTTAATAAGCACATTAAATACAAAACCGATGATGAGCTTTGGCACCAAAAAGATTATTGGGCCACCCCACTTGAGAGTTTAGGCCTTGGTATGGGTGATTGTGAAGACTACGTAATTGCCAAATACTTTACGTTAATAGCACTGGGCGTACCCGAAGATAAAGTACGTTTAATGTATGTACGCCAAAAAACAGTTAATCAACCTCATATGGTACTTATATATATTGAAACTCCAAATCAAATCCCCTTTGTTTTAGGCAATTTTAACACTAAACTACTGCCCGCTAATAAGCGCCCTGACCTAACACCTATCTATAGTTTTAATGGCCAAGGTTTATGGTTAGCCAAATCAAAAGGGTTAGGTAATAAAGTAAAAAATAGCCGTGGTGTTTCTGCCTGGAACACCATGTTAGAGCGAATTGAACAAGGTGAGCTTGCGCCCGCCAAAAGTGATAAAGGAACACCGAGTTATGTCTCGACTTTTTAAAAATGGATTAAGTTTAAAAACCCAAGTATATGGCCTTATTATATTGATTTCGGTACTTTCTTTTTTTGTACGCGTAATTACTGACGTTGATACCACTCGCCAATACTTACAAACGCAAATGGGTAGCCACGCGCAAGATACAGCAACAAGCTTAGGGCTTTCTATATCGCCTTACCTTGAAGAAGACAGTTTAATGATTGCCCAAACCATGGCAACCGCTATTTTCGACTCCGGCTATTACAAACAAATAAAATTTACTAACGCCGAGAATAAAATAGTTTTTGACCTAACAAGCCCAAAACGCGTTGAATCTGTACCTAATTGGTTTATTACAGCAGTAAAGCTTGAAGCCCCTACTATGCAATCAGAATTAAACAATGGCTGGATTATGGCTGGAGTGCTCGAAGTAACAAGCCATGTTGGGCAATCGTATTTAACGCTATGGGAACATACTAAACGCAGCTTTTATGGTTCTTTATTATTATTAGTAGCGTCGCTTGCTGTAGCATATTTGATATTACGTGCTGTGTTTAAACCTTTAAAAGCAGTAGAAAACCAAGCTCACTTGGTAACGCGTAAACGCTTTACATTAAACGACGAAATACCTGTTGCGCGCGAGCTACGTACTGTGACTAAAGCCATTAATAATATGGTAATGAACCTGCAAAGCACCTTTGACTCTTTAACAAAGCAAACACAAGCACTTACCGATGAAGTATATGTAGACTCACTCACAGGACTGGGTAACCGCCGTTCGTTTGAGAACCACTTTAACTCAGTGGTTGACACCATTACTAGCGACACTCCAATCACTGCAATGATGATTACTCTCCCCTCACTTGCTAATATTAACCAAACTGTAAGTTACCAAGATGGTGACGAGCACGTACATGATGTAAGCGTTACTTTGCAAAATGTGATTGGTGCTTTAATCAACTCTAAAATATTTAGACTTAACGGTAGTACTTTTATTGCTTTAGTCCCATTCGATATGCAATTTTTAAGTAGAACACGCCTCGATATAAATGATGCCTTTAGTAAAAAGAAAAACAGCTTACACGTGAATGGTTTTGCTAACTTAGCGTTAGTAAGTGTTGATAAAGGCTCATCTATCGGGAGTGTGCTTTCGGCGCTTGATACTGGCTGTACTATTGGCGATTCGGCTGTAAATAAAGTAGATAGAGATACTTTGTTTAGTGTTAAAGAGTGGCGTTCGCTTATTCAGTCAATTATTGCTACTGGTGAAGTTAGTTTTTCGGTGCAGCCAGTTAAACGCACCAACTCACAAAACAAGCAGTGCTATTTTGAGGTGTTTGCTCATTTTACGCATGAAGGCGAAAAGGTTAATAATGGCCATTTATTTGCTATGGCCGAAAAGCTTAACTTAACCGAAGAGTTAGACAAAAAAATAATTCGTAACTTTGTAAACGTTAAAGAGCAACACCCAGACGATACATTTGCGTTAAATATTAGTAAAGCTTCGTTGTATTCAACTGACTTTATTGAATGGCTTACTCTTTATGCTCACACTAAACCAATTATTAAAACAAACTTGGTTTTTGAATTGCATGAAATTAGCTTGCTTTATAACGTACATGTTGCCTCTTTACATATAGATACAATAAAAGATATTGGCATAAGTGTGTGTGTTGAACACTTTGGCACTAGTTTAACCTCGTTTAGATACTTGCAAGGGTTAGATATTGAATATATAAAAATAGATGGTAGCTATATTCAAGATTTATTAGATAACACCCAAAGCCAATTTTTTATTCAAACAGTTAATAATATTTGTCATGGCTTTGGTATTAAAGTTTTAGCTTGTTTAATTGAAAAACCTGAAACTTTAAAGGTACTTGAAGGTTTAGGTTGCGATGGCGTACAGGGCAATTTAATAATGCCGCCAACCAAAATAATAAAAACTAATGATAATGGCGCAAATAAAGAGTTTACTTTTTGCACCGATGCGCTAAAATTTTGTAATTAATACTCTACCAAGGGACAAGAGATGAAATCATTTATATTGGCCAGCTTAATCGCTGGTGCATCTGCACTTACAGTTTTACCAAGTTATGCACAAACGGATACTGATGCAGTCGTACAAACTGAAGGCATGACTAATTTAGTCAACGTTTTAAATAGCGTAACCGCTGAAACAGCTCCAGATCAGCTTAAAGCAGATTTAGTAGCGGCGATTAACGGCGTATGTACAAATTGTACTGCTGCCCAAGTTGATTCTATGATGACTGTAGTTGTAGACGCTATTGGTGCTGATAGCCCACTTATTGCTGATTTTTTAGCTGCACTTGTAGCCGCTGGCGTTAACAGCGATACCGTTACACTTGCTGCTATTACCGCTGGCGTTGATGCCACTGTTGCCTCTGAAGCAACAGCAGCTGGCCCAGGTGGCGCTCCAACTCCAGTAGCTCCGGTAATTGTTACTTTACCAACAACTCCAGTACCACAAGGTGCCGGCGGCACAGGTGGCGATGAAGGTATATCTGAAGTCGGTAACTAACAGTTAATAAAATAATAAAAACGCAGCCTTTTGGCTGCGTTTTACTTTATATGGCTTATTTTTTTAGCCCTTCTTTTTAGGCTCTTAGTTTAGAGAATCCTGTGAATCGTTTTATATTTTTTTTACTCTGCGCAATTTTATTTTTGCTGCCCTTACCATTAGGTAGTTACCGCCCTTGGGCAATTTTAGCAATGGGGATATTAATTAGTGCTACCTTTTTCATCCATTTAGTTTACAGCAGTATTAATAACGAGCACCCTTTATACCCACCTTTATATTCTTGGCCCTTATTTACTCTACTCGGTATAGTTGCGGGCGTATGCGCAGTACAAATATTTACCGTAAGTGTTGATCCATTTCAAACTAAACAAATGCTTATTAAAACAAGTTTTATGATTTTATTTTGCTGGCTACTATTTATTTATTGTAATACTGAAAAGCGTATTAAAAATTTAATATATGCAATTATAAGTGCAGGCGTTTTTCAGGCTTTATATGCCACTTATTTAAATTTATCGCCAGATATAATTAGCCCGTTATTTGGCTATAAACATACCGACCGTGCTATTGGTACGTTTACTTACTCTAACTTTTTGGCTAACTTTTTAGCTTTATGTTTATGTTTAGGTATTGGGGTTTTAGTTAGCGAATTAAAGCGCTCTACTAGCGATTACAAACAAACATTAAAGCAAACGCTTCGGGCGTGGACTGAAATACTTTTGAGCTCAAAAATAATTTTACGTATTTCGTTAATTATTATAATTATTGCTTTAATATTAACACGTAGCCGTATGGGTAACTCCGCGTTTTTTATCGCATTAATGGTGGTAAGCCTGCTGGCTTTATTTGTTTATAATAAAAAACCCAAAGCATTTAAATTACTTATTGTAAGTTTTTTTATTATAGATTTGATCGTAATTGGTGCAATATTTGATGTAGAAAAAGTAAAACAACGTATAAGCGAAACCAGCATTTCATCAGAAACCCGTGACGAAGTTGTACGTGATTCAATACCGCTTATTTTAGATAAGCCTTTGTTGGGCTCTGGTGGTGGTACATTTTATACTGCGTTTCCGGCGTATCAGTCTGAGCCTTATTCAGGTTACTACGATAACGCCCATAACGATTACGTACAGTTTGCAGTAGAGCTGGGTATACCTACTACAGCTGCACTAGGCTCACTTATACTCTACTGTTTATGGTTATGTATAGCTGCTATGAGAAAGCGTAAAACAGCATTGTTTCAGGGCGTTGCTTTTGGCTGTGCCATTGCAATTATAGATATGCTGCTGCATTCGTTGGTAGATTATTCATTGCAAGCCGGTGCAAACTCAATATTGTTTATGACTATTTTATGCTTGGCAATATTAAGTAGTAAATTACCCGCGTCTAAACGAAGCCGAAAAGAGCATGGTTAAATACAAAACTAAGTAATTACCTAATATAGTGATTAGAAGCTGCGCTTCTCACGCGAGCAAGCTCTGCTTCTACCGCCAAGGTTCAATTTACGGTTAACTTGTTAGCGTGGTAAGCAAAGCCTGTAATAAGTAATTTATTCACTAAGAGGCTAAGAGACGCTGCGCTTTTAGAGAAGGAAATAAAACCGATAATATATCCTGATTGGCATTATGTCTTCTCATTTACTCCTCTTTCGTTTCTCTTTGTGCAAATAGGTTTTTAGCTGATTTTAAATAAATTAAGCGCTGCTTTCTTAACAACCTTACTCCGTAATTAGTAATTTATTCACTAAGAGGGTATGAGGCGCTGCGCTTTTAGAGAAGGGAATGAACACAAAATGCAGTTTTGCTGGTATTATGCCTTTTCATCTACCCCCTCTTTGTGCAAATAGACCTTTGATTGATTTTATTAGTAAATAGATCAACAAACGAGTGACAACTTAATAGATTGCTTCATATAGTCTTCAATTTTGCTATTTTATTTGTACTACACTTAATTCTTATTTTAAAACTGTTTCTTAGTTAATTAAATGCTTGTAGATTAAGCAAAAGGATACCTATGGATACTGATACATTAACAAAAACGGTAATAGGTTGCGCTATAGAAGTACACAGGAATTTAGGGCCTGGCTTATTAGAATCAAGTTACGAAGCTTGCTTAATATATGAATTAAGTAAAATTGGCTTATCTGCTAAAAACCAAGTTGAGCTACCGATATATTATAAAGATCAATATATAAATACAGGTTACCGGTTAGATATTTTATTGCCTAATAAATTAATAATTGAACTAAAGGCGGTTGATAAGCTTCTTCCAATTCACTCTGCACAATTAATAACTTATATGAAACTTTCAGAAATAAGTACTGGTTTACTAATAAACTTCAATGTTCTAAAGCTAGTCGATGGCATAAAGCGCTTTAATTCATAAAAATTATTTACTTAGGTTTTAAGTCGTTATCCAAAGGGCTATAAGTAACTGTACATTAAATTTTTAAGCGATTTATTCACAAAGAGATTATGAGGCGCTGCGCTTTTAGAGAAGAAAATAAACACCGAAACTGTATTCTGATTGGCATTGTGTCTTCTCATTTACTCCTCTTTCGCTTCTCTTTGTGCAAATAGATTTTTAGCTGATTTTTAAATAAATTAAGCGTTGCTTTCGTAACAACCTTACCCCGTGTAAGTAATTTATTCACTAAGAGGGTATGAGGCGCTGCGCTTTTAGAGAAGAAATAAAACCGATAATATATCCTGATTGGCATTATGTCTTCTCATTTACTCCTCTTTCGCTTCTCTTTGTGCAAATAGATTTTTAAATAAATTAAGCGTTGCTTTCTTAACAACCTTACTCCGTAATTAGTAATTTATTCACTAAGAGGGTATGAGGCGCTGCGCTTTTAGAGAAGAAAATAAACACCGAAACTGTATTCTGATTGGCATTGTGTCTTCTCATTTACTCCTCTTTCGCTTCTCTTTGTGCAAATAGGCCTTTAATTTATTTAATTAATTATTGATTAAAAATTACTGTTCTTCTAAATCAAACTCAGTTAAATGCCCTTCACCATGTATAAGTTGGTAGCGGGCTAAATTTCCTTGCTCTAGTGTTATTAAACTAATAGCTGAGTCGCTTACTAAGTATTTTTGCCCTTCACCTATAGTTTGGTGCTTATCTACTTCCATGTGCCAGCGTTTGGTAAAAAAGTTTAAGGGACTTTTTGGGCCGTATAAAATTGAATCTAGTTTATCGAGTATGTTTATTAATTTACGCGGGAACTCGTTTTTAATACCGCTGGCGGTAAGTTGCCAAATCCGATTGGGATGATCGCCAAAACGCTTTTGCACCGAAAAGCAAAATGAGTAATGCACGTCTCCCGATAAAATAAGCGTTTCGTTTGGGGTGTCGGTTCGTCTAAAAGTATCGAGTAGCTTTTTGGCTGAACCTTCGTGCGCCATCCAGTTTTCTACGTCTACCATGAGTGGTTGGCCACATATGTTAAACATGGCTTGAATGGCTTCTATTGATTTAACACCAAATACAGGGGCTGGCGATACAATAATAACTTGGTCGTGGCTTAATAGGCTTTCCTCAAGCTCTGTGAGACGTTCCCAATCAAGTAGACCTGAAGGCTCGTTAAAGTTTTGCTCATTTCGCCAGCGGTGCGTGCGCGTATCAAGCACCACTACTTTGGGTATTGTAGTAAGTTCGTAATGCCAAAAGCTAAAGTCGTTTAATGGTTTATCAAATGCTTTAAACTGCCATAAATTATTAGCAGTACGGCTTTGCTTAAAAGGTGTAAGTAGCTCGCCTGTTTTATTTAGTGCATCGTTCCCCATTCCCTGAAAAAGCCAATAACTAATTAAACCGTTATTAATGATTCGTTTACTACTTGGGTTTTCATTTATAGCTTGCTCCCACCCAGCGGTCAGGTTCCAATCATCAGTTACATCGTGATCGTCAAACATCATTAGCGTAGATACATTGGCAAACAACCGCTCTACTTCACTTAAGCCTTTTGCATAATCAATCAATGCTGTTTTTTCAGCGTTAAAAATAATTTTGTTTTGCTCGCTTTGACCTAAATACGTTGTGTTTTGTATATCAACGCATTGCCAAGCAGCAGCACTAAAATTTAATAAATAAAGTGCTATATATTCTTCAAAATGGATAAGGTGATTGTAGGCTTTTACACTTGAAAAGTGAGGTTCGTCTTTTTTTAGCCAGTAACCAACACCTAACTTTGAGCGTTTTTGCCAAGGCGTTTTTGGTAAGAACAAATGGCGATTATAAAGTTGCTCATTTATGTCGTCGGGTAGCTCAATGGCAAGTGGTTGCTCTTTGTAAATACCTAAGGCTTTAATTAACTGATGAATAGCTAATAACATGGGCCCTGCTACATCATCGGCATAAACCTGATCACCACTCAGTAATAACAATTGTGCGCCTTGATTATTATTACCGCGCTGAGTGTTTTGCCAGTGACTTGCAGACACTAAGCTGTCTTTTGCTGGATGATGTGCATTACGGCACGAGCCATGCAAAATATCACTCAGTTTATTAGGAATTACAAATGCAGGCGCTGTTTGATTGCTATAGCACCAAGGCGACAAATCGACTGCTATATCATCAATTACAAGTTCATAGCTTAATAAGCTATCGACAGGGAGTTTGTTATTTATTGGCTTTATAATGACGAAATGCAGGTATAAATGTTCGCCTAAAGAAACAGTGTGTTGATCGCTATAACACTCAACATTTAATAAGTTTATTTGGCAGTTTGCAGGTCTGGAGGTAGCAAACTGAATGCAGACTCCAGTTCGCTCTGCACGGCGCACCATTGGCCCCATTAGTAAAATAGGAAGGTTTGCCGTGTGAGTAATCATGTATTTAGCCTTTAGCTGCTAATTTAAATAAAGAATAAAAGTTCTCGGTAGTCGCTTTAGCCAGTTCATTAAAGCTAATGCCTTTAAGTTCGCTAATGTAATAAGCAACATCTTCTACGTACGCTGGCTGATTTGTTTGCCCACGATACGGTACCGGCGCTAAATAAGGCGAGTCGGTTTCTATTAGTAATCTATCGAGCGGTATTTGTTTTACTACTTCTTTTAGCTCAATTGCATTTTTAAAGGTAACAATGCCCGAAATAGAAATATAAAAGCCCATGTCTATGGCTTTTTTAGCCATATCCCAGTCTTCAGTAAAGCAATGTAGTACACCACCGCAGTTTTCGGCCTTGTGCTCACGCATTAAATTAATGGTGTCGGCACGGGCATCACGAGTATGAATAATTAACGGTTTTTGTAATTCGTTAGCTACTTCAATATGCCCAACAAAACTTGCTTGCTGCACTGCGTGAGTATCTTTTGAATAGTAGTAATCAAGGCCCGTTTCGCCAATGGCAACGACTTTTTTGTGTGAGGCTAAGTCGATTAATTGCTGTTTATTAAGGGCGTCTTTTTGATCAAGTGGATGTACACCACATGAGGCTGATACATCGTCGTAGTGCTTAATTTTATCAAGCATGCTTGGAAACTGATCAAGCGTTACGCTTACACATAAAAAGTGCTCTATTTGCTTTGCACGCGCTTTATCAAGAACTTGGTCAAGGTTTAAGTCTAGTTTATCAAAATCAAGACGATCTAAATGGCAATGAGAATCTACAATCACTATAAGGCCTGTATTATGTTCAGGGTTTAAATTTGTTCGTTTAATTTATTATGTTAGCAATTAAAAGAACCCAATATAGGGCGGTGTTAATCTCAATGAAAAACCGACCCTATAACTACATGGTATATGTTTGATCGCCT
Organism: Pseudoalteromonas sp. GutCa3; assembly: GCF_002836155.1. NCBI lineage: Bacteria > Pseudomonadati > Pseudomonadota > Gammaproteobacteria > Alteromonadales > Pseudoalteromonadaceae > Pseudoalteromonas > Pseudoalteromonas sp. GutCa3. Next base: position 11,493 of record NZ_PJBK01000072.1, read on the forward strand.
GAGTTTAACATAGTCCCAAGTAGCTTTTCGATTTTAGCGTTTAGGTTTGTTTTATCGTCTAAAAAGCTAATACCAATACCTGGAGGGTTAGAGCTTTGTGCCCCTTGTGGCGTGATCCACGACACTTTACCTGTTACTACATCATCTTCTAAGGCATCGGGCAAGGTAACTCTAAGTGCTAATGAATGCCCTGCTTCGTAACGCATATTAGTACGTACAAATAAGCCACCTTTTTTTAAGTAAGGCATATAACAACGGTATAACTCGTCTAAATCGTCTATGTCTACTAGTAATTCTTGCATGATTAATCCTTTTAAGAATTTCGCAATGTGTATGCTAATCGTGATACAGCAAGCGGTAAATTAAGGCCAAGTACTTGTGTGTTATTTTGTAAAAACTCGCCTAATGCATTTTGCGCACTTTGATAAGCGTCAAAACTCATACCTTGCAGTAATTGCTGCTTTAGTTGCACGCTTAAAAACAAAGTAAATATGCGAACAAGTTCAGGCTGTTTATTTATTATATCGACTAACGCTTTGAAATTATGGCTTTGTTTAAACTCAGTTGCAAACTTATACAGTGTATCAATATTTTTTAGCTGGTCTTGCTGTTGCCAATGCTTTACTTGCAGCGGTTGGTTATAAAAAAGTGCTAGCCAACTATAGTTAGGTATATCTAATGTCTCTAACCATTGCTGGGCAAGTGCTGTATTAGTTATTTTTACGTCACTTTTAGCGCATCTACTTAAAATAGTTGCAGGGAGCTGTGCTGGTTGGCTTGTAGTTAATATTAAAAAGCGGCTATTAGTTGGCTCTTCAAGTGTTTTTAATAATGCGTTAGCTGCTGCTGTGGTCATTTTTTCGCAATTTTCGATTATTGCTACTTTATTGCCATTTTGCGCTGCTGAGTGATTCATAAAATCACTAATGCCGCGTATATCATCTACGCCTATGCTTTGCCCATCAACTTGCGTTAAACGCTTGTCGGGATGAGTACCCGCAAGAGTAAGTAAACAGCTTTTACAATGCCCGCAAGGTTTTAGCATACTGTTTTGCGCAGCTACCTGCTTAGCTATATTTTGGCATAACAAAGCATTACCAAGCTCATCACTTAACTCAAACTTACCTACGCCAACAGGCCCACAAAATAATTGCGCATGATGAAAACGCTCTGCACGATAACTTTGCGCTAAACGTGCTTGGGTATCATGTAGCCACGGCAATGGCATATTATTTTAGGCCTTCAAAAAATGAATGCAGTACATTGGTTATATCGCGATGTACTTTATCAATACTTTGGTTTGCATCAACCGTTTTAATTGTGTTGTCGTCATTAGCAAGTTCAACATAACGCATACGTGTACGCTGAAAAAACTCAATGGCTTCTTGTTCAATACGGTCAAGCTCACCACGCCCTTTTGCACGTTCAAGGCCTATCACTGGATCAATATCAAGGTAAATAGTTAAATCAGGCTTTAAGCCCTTTAATACCATTGACGAAAGTGAAGCTAATGTATTTGAGCTAATACCACGCCCACCACCTTGATACGCCTGAGACGATAAGTCATGACGATCGGCAAGTACCCATTGGCCTTTATCAAGCGCTGGGGTAATAACATTGTGCATTAATTGCGAACGTGCTGCGTACATAATAAGCAACTCGGTTTCAAAGGCAATTTCTTCTTCGTGCTCTGCTTTTACAAGCGTACGAAGCGATTCAGCAAGCGGAGTGCCGCCAGGTTCGCGGACGTTAATGAAGTCTATTTTTTGTTTGTTTAAAAAGTCTTGGCATAACGAAATAGCGGTTGATTTACCCGCGCCTTCTAGCCCTTCTATTACTATAAATTTTGATTTCATAAAAATTAATTCTTTTTATTTAATATATACGTTTTAACTGCCGCGTTATGCTGCTTTAACGTGGTTGAAAATTGGTGGCTGCCATCGCCTTTTGATACAAAGTAAACGTATTCACTTTGTGGCGGATTAACTGCAGCTAAAATAGCGGCTTTTGATGGCATTGCAATCGGTGTTGGTGGTAAACCATTAATACGATACGTATTGTAAGGCGTATAATCGCGTAAATCTTTGCGTTTAATATCGCCATCAAAATCAGCGCCTAATCCGTATATTACGGTTGGATCAGTCTGTAGGCGCATATTGGTGTTTAATCGATTAACAAACGCTGATGCAATTAACGGACGCTCGCTGGCAAGGCCTGTTTCTTTTTCAATAATTGAAGCCATTATAAGTGCTTCGTATGCTGTTTTGTAGGGCAGATTAACAGCGCGCTGCTGCCAAGCGTCGTCTAACGTTTGCTGCATTTTTTGTGCTGCACGTTTTAATACACTGCTTGCAGTATCGTTATTATGATAATGGTAAGTGTCTGGAAATAACCAGCCCTCTAAGTGCTTATTATTGCCCAGTATTTGTGTACTTAGTTCATCACTTTTTAAATCGTTTTGTAAATTATCGGCTTTTTTAATAGCACTTAGTACTTCACGTAAGTTTTGCCCTTCAATTATGGTAAAACTAAAGTTGATTTGCTGGCCTTGATTAATTTTTTTTACGTTGTTGATAACGCTATCATCTGTTAGCTCGTAAAGGCCCGCTTTTAAGTCGGTAAGTGTGGGATCTAATTTGGCAATTACTTGATAACGCCAGCAGCCTTCCACCCAGTTATTAGCTTGCCACTGCTGACATAACTTATTAAAGCCAGTGCCATGCTTAACTTCAAACTGTGTGTTTTGCGCTACTTTTAGCGGGCTATTTATTGTTGCTTGTAATTGCTGGTAACCAATAGCAGTGGTTATAACAGCTAAAAAAAGTACCGATAAAATAACTTTTAACACTCAGCCTCCTTGGCTAATAATTTCGTTAGTAATGCGTGGCTGTCGTCTGTATTAAATAACTGTTGCTCAATACGTTTTACAGGTACTGCTCCCATTAAGCTATTACACACAAATACGGCGTCTGCTTGGGTTAAGTTTTCTACTTTCACGCGTTTAAATTCAACAGGCAATTTATCACATAACGATTGTAGATAAACGCCCTTTATTCCGCACTCATCAAGCAATGGCGTAAACACACACTTATTTTTAATCGCAAAAATATTAGCTGCTGAAGCTTCAATTACATTGTTATTGTAATCAAGCACTAACACATCGTCACAGTTTTGCGTTTGCATCGCTTTTTTAATTAGCACTTGTTCAAGTCGATTTAATGTTTTAAGGCCCGCTAAATAAGGCTGTGCCGCTAATTTAATCGGGCTTATTTCGAGATTTACACCCTTTTTAGTAAGCGCTTCGTAATTACTAGGGTAGTCCAACACGCTCAATAAAATAGTGACATTACACTCACTTGGCAGCCCATAACCAAGCCCGCCTTCGCCTCGCGTTACAAGTATTTTAAGCACGTTTAGTGGTGCAGCGTTTATATGCAAAGCAATTCGATTTTCAAGGCTATTAAAGTCTAACTCAGGAAAACCCAAGCGCTGTGCGCATTCAATCAAACGCGCTTTATGATGAGCCCAATACTGTACTTGCCCATCAACAACCTTAGCGGTTGTAAAAAAGCCATCACCGTAATTTAAGCCCCTGTCACGCGTGCTTAAAGTGCTGTTTTGATCTACTGCTATTATTGTTTGCATTTTGTTTGGCATATAAAAAAAGCCCAGTTAAACAACTGAGCTCTTATAATTTGATTCGTTGTTAAAAAAGATTATACCTTTTTAAATAGCAACGAGCCATTAGTACCACCAAAACCGAACGAGTTACACAGTGCAAAGTCTAACTTTGCATCACGTGCAGTGTGAGCAATATAATCTAAGTCACACCCTTCGTCTGGGTTATCAAGGTTGATAGTTGGCGACACTTTTTGATCTGTCAGCGATAAAATCGAAATAATTGATTCAACCGAACCTGCAGCACCTAACAAGTGACCCATCATCGATTTAGACGAGCCTACCATTACATCTTTAGCTGAATTACCAAAAATAGACTTAACAGCGGCAGTTTCTGCTTTATCGCCTGCATTTGTAGATGTACCGTGTGCGTTAATGTAACCAATTTGCTCAGCGTTTACTTGCGCATCGTTTAGTGCGTTTTGCATTGCAAGTGCAGCACCCGCACCATCTTCTGGTGGTGATGTCATGTGGTACGCATCGCCGCTCATACCAAAGCCTACTAGCTCAGCATAAATTTTAGCGCCACGAGCTTTAGCATGTTCGTACTCTTCAACTACAACAACACCAGCACCGTCAGAAAGCACAAAGCCATCGCGGTCTTTATCCCAAGGGCGAGAAGCCGCTTGTGGATCGTCGTTACGTGTTGAAAGTGCACGCGCAGCATTAAAGCCACCCATACCAATTGGGGTACACGCTTTCTCTGCACCGCCAGCAACCATTGCATCTGCATCACCGTAGGCAATCATGCGAGCTGCATGGCCAATATTATGCAAACCAGTAGTACAGGCAGTTACAATTGAAATATTTGGACCACGAAGTCCATGCATCATTGATAAATGACCTGAGATCATATTAATAATGGTAGACGGCACATAAAATGGCGATAACTTGCGCGGACCACTATTTAATAGCTTAATGTGGTTTTCTTCAATTAACGTAAGCCCACCAATACCTGAACCTACAGCTACACCAATGCGTGCTGCGTTTTGCTCAGTGATTTCAAGGCCTGAATCTTTAAAGGCTTGAACACCCGCTGCAATGCCGTACTGAATAAACAAATCCATTTTTTTAGTATCTTTCGCTGACATGTATGCAGTTGCATCAAAGTCATTTATTAAACCAGCGAATTTAGTACCAAATTTTGATGTATCAAAGTGCGTTATTGTTTGAATGCCACTTTTACCATCTAATAAGCCTTGCCAGGTTGATTGAACATCATTACCTAGCGGCGTCAACATTCCTAAGCCAGTTACGACGACTCGACGTTTAGCCACGGTTTGCCTCCAATAAGGGATATTTTACAAGGGGATGATCATACCCAAGCTACCTCAAAGTGCTAGTCCCAAAATAGATTAAAAACGCATAACACAATCAAAATTAATTTTTAGCTAAAATTGAGCATAGAAATTTAAGTTTTGAATCACGAACTTTGAGGTGGTTTGGATATAAAAAATTAAAGGCAGCGGATGCTGCCTTTAACGTGCGATTAATTACTCAGCGTGTGCTGTAACGTAATCGATAGCAGTTTGTACTGTAGTGATCTTCTCAGCTTCTTCATCTGGGATCTCAGTATCAAACTCTTCTTCAAGAGCCATTACTAGTTCAACAGTATCAAGAGAATCTGCACCTAGGTCATCTACGAAAGAAGATTCATTTTTAACTTCTTCTTCTTTAACACCTAGTTGTTCAATGATAATTTTCTTTACGCGTTCTTGGATATCGCTCATTCTTCTTTCCTTTATTAAAAACGCCAATGCGTTATTTTCAGATTGCGGCGTAGTTTACGCCGCATAATTCTCTGATTCAATGATTTGACCATAAATAATTGTCTGGTCAAACCTCTGAGTGTGTGTTTTGTCTTTTATCGCTTATTTTCGCAGCGATTTCAAGTATGTTTAAAGCAAGTTCACAAATAATTCAATGTTTTTGAGGTAACTTACTTAACTTTATCAAGTAGCAATCTAGGTACAATGGCGATTAAACCATGTACATCGCGCCATTTACATGCAAAGTTTCGCCTGATACATACGCAGCCGCGTCAGATGCTAAATAACATACTGCAGCAGCAATTTCGTCTGGTTGACCTAAACGCCCTGCTGGAACATTTGCAAGTGTTGCTGCTTTTTGCTCATCAGTTAAATTATCAGTCATGTCTGTTTGAATAAAACCAGGTGCGATTACGTTAACTGTAATACCACGTGATGCAACTTCGCGCGCAAGTGATTTAGAAAAACCAATTACACCCGCTTTAGCCGCTGCATAATTAGCTTGACCTGCATTACCCATAGTACCCACTACTGAGCCAATGTTAATAATACGGCCTTTCTTTTTCTTCATCATTGGACGAAGTACTGCTTTAGATAAACGGAAAACTGAGCTTAAGTTAGTGTCAATAATATCGTCCCACTCAGTCTCTTTCATACGCATTAATAAGTTATCGCGTGTAATACCTGCGTTATTTACAAGTACATCAATATCGCCTAAATCAGCTTTTATTGCAGCAAGTGTTGCTTCAATAGATGCAGGATCGGTTACGTTTAATGCATAACCTTTACCATTGTCACCTAGGTATTCACTGATTTTAGCAGCGCCTGACTCACTTGTCGCAGTACCTGCAACTTTTGCACCTTGTGCAACTAATGTTGTTGCAATTGCTTTACCAATACCACGGCTGGCACCAGTAATTAGGACAACTTTGCCCTCTAATGAAAATAAATTAGACATTTTATATACTCTTATTTAGCTGCATCAATTGAAGCGGCGTCGTTTACTGAGCCACAGATCATTGCTTTATCAATTCGTTTAGCAAGTCCTGTTAATACTTTACCAGGACCAAATTCGTAGCTTTGTGTTACATCTTGCGCAACCAAGGCTTGTACTGTTTCTGTCCAGCGAACTGGGCTGTATAGCTGACGTACTAGTGCGTCTTTAATTGCATCAGCTGACGTTTCAGCTTTTACATCAACATTATTAATTACATCACACTTAGGTGTATTAAATGTTAAAGCGGCTAAGTCTGCTGCTAGCTTGTCAGCTGCTGGCTTCATTAACTCACAATGTGAAGGTACGCTAACAGAAAGTGGTAATGCACGTTTAGCACCGGCATCTTTACATGCTTGCGATGCTCTATCTACTGCCGCTTTATGGCCTGCGATAACAACTTGACCAGGAGAGTTGTAGTTAACTGGAGATACAACCTCACCTTGCGCTGAGGCAGCACACGCCGCTTTAATTTCTTCATCGCCTAAGCCAATAATAGCAGCCATTGAACCTACGCCTGCTGGCACGGCTTCTTGCATGTATAAACCACGGTTTTCAACAAGCTTTACGGCTTCGCTCAAGCTTAATACATCGCTACATACTAACGCTGAGTATTCACCTAAGCTGTGACCCGCCATAACAACGTCTGCATCAGGGTTAGCTGCTAACCAATCACGGTAAATAGCAACACTTGCAGTTAGTAATGCAGGTTGTGTGCGGTGGGTTTGATTTAATTTTTCTTCTGGGCCATTAAGAACTAGCTCTGCTAAGTCGTAACCCAGTGCATTTGACGCTTCTGCAAATGTTGCTTTAACAATGTCAGAACTCTCTAGTAGTTCTTGTAACATACCAACGCTTTGCGAGCCTTGACCTGGGAATAGAAGTGCAATTTTTTGTGCCATACTTTGCTCTTTTTAATTAAACAAATAAATAATGAAATACACGGCACATCAATTATTGATTAACCGCCGTGTCTTTAGAATGTGTTTTTTCGAAAATAGCGGCTATTTTATCAGGAAGTTGACGTTCAACCTCTTTTACCGCTTCATCAATTGCTGCTTGAAATGCTTTAGCTGACGCATTTCCATGACTTTTAACGACAATACCGCGCAATCCTACCAGAGAAGCACCGTTATACTGGTCGGGGTTCACCCTTTTATAGAGTTTTTTTATTATTGGGCGCAATATAAACGCCATACATTTATATAAAAGGTGCTTTTCGAGCGCGGTTGTAAACTTATTCATAATAAGCTTGGCAATGCCTTCACATGTTTTAAGTGCTACGTTGCCAACAAACCCTTCGCATACTATGACATCAGCCTTACCCGAAAAAATATCACTTCCTTCGCTGTAACCAATATAATTTATATGTGGGCTTTGCTGCATTAATTGTGCAGCTTGTTTAATGTCGTCGTGGCCTTTAATGTCCTCAGCGCCAATATTTAATAAACTAACGCGAGGATTATCCAAACCAAGTGCTTGTCCTGCAACAATAGAGCCCATAATGCCAAACTGATAGAGCATTTGCGCATCACAATGCACATTAGCACCTAAGTCGAGTAAATATACTGGGTTTTTAAGCTCTGTAGGAACAGATGAAATGAGTGCGGCACGTTTAACACCTGGCAGCATTTTTAATACATAGTGAGCCATAAAAAATAGAGCGCCGGTATTACCTGAGCTAACACATGCTTGAGCCTCGCCCGATTTAACTAAATCTAGGGCAACACGCATAGATGAATCTTTTTTTGAACGCACAGCAATTGCAGGTTCACAGGCATTAGTGACTATTTCACTACAGTGACGAATTATGAGTCTAGGATGAGGTAAAGAATCGAGGGATTCGAGTTCTTTAGATATAACGTGTTCATTGCCACATAAAATGAGAGTTAAATTGGCATGAGCATTTACTGCACAAACGGCAGCAGGAATAGATGAACGGGGGCCGTAATCGCCCCCCATCATATCTAACGCTATGGTTAGATCTTTCAGCATATAAGTAATCTCTTATTTAGAAATTACTTGAACGCCTTTGTAGTAACCATCTGCAGTCACATGGTGACGACGATGAGTCTCACCAGATGTTTGATCTACAGTTAAAGTTGGACCACTGATCGCATCGTGTGAACGGCGCATGCCGCGTCTTGCACGAGACTTTTTGCTTTTTTGTACAGCCATAGTCTTCTCCTAAGAATCTTTCTTAAGTTGTTTCAAAATATCAAATGGATTAGGTTTATCATCTTCCGCCTTTAATACACCAAAGCTGGCAGGCTTTGCTGAATAACTGCATGAAGCTTCGTTGTGGGTAGCCACTAATGGAATTGCTAAAATTAGTTCGTCTTCAATTAAATTAAAAACGTTAACTTCACCATTTTCATCAAGCGCTACTTCATCGTAGTCTTCTGGAAAAATATCTAACTCTGTATCTTCACCTACTGGTGAATATGCAAAGTCTTGAACCAAATCCAACCCTAAATCACCATTACAACGTTGACAAATGACAGTAACGTGTGTGGACAAATTGCCTCTAATCACAGCGAAACCTTGATCATCGTTTTTGCAATGTATTTTTACCGCTATTTCACCTACTTCTTCCTGCACAACTTTCTCTAAACGAGTAAGTTTTTCAAGCGGTACAATTCCGTCATACTTTAAACGGTGCTGCGCTGCTTTGCCTGGATGAAGAGTGATGGGAATTTTCACCTTTTGCATAGGGGCTGCATCATATAGATAGTTAGTTTGTTAGTCAAAGTAAAAAACCATTTTTACTTGGTTTTTAACGTGTTTTACTCTCGGATCTGATTTATCCTAACTCAATCTGAATTATCGTAGGAAAACAGTCCGTGAAGCATCCACTCATTTTAGCGTCAAGCTCGCCTTTTAGGCAGTCTTTATTACAAAAATTTAATTTACCATTTGATACGTTTTCACCAGACGTTGATGAATCAGCACTTGAATGCGAAACACCTATCGAATTGGTTAAGCGTTTAAGTGAATTAAAAGCCTCAGCAGCCAATAAACACTTTAACAAAGGGTTAGCTATTGGATCAGACCAAGTCGCTGTGTTCAATAATCAAATTTTAGGTAAACCACACAATAAGCAAAATGCCGTAAAGCAACTAAATTTATTTAGCGGTAATACTGTAACATTTTTAACTGGGCTTTGTGTTTACGATATTGTTACTGGCACTAAAAAAACCTGCGTAGAACCTTTTAATGTGTCGTTTAAAATACTCAGTGATGCACAAATTAGCGCTTATTGCGATGCAGAGCAGCCTTATAACTGTGCTGGCAGCTTTAAAAGTGAAGGGTTGGGTATCTGTTTATTTGAAAAACTAAGCGGAGACGATCCTAATAGCTTAATTGGATTACCATTAATTAAACTCAGCCAGCTACTGGCTGAGTTTGGTATTGATGTACTTACTGCTCAAAACAAGTTCTAGTTAAATAAATTAGCCAAGTAACACGTGTTGCAGCTGCAGATAATTACCTACTGTTGCAACAGGGCTAAGCTTATTTAGCTGCTGTGCGTTATGTACACCCATTGTTACGCCAATTCTATCCATGCCAGCAGCTTTTGCCATAGTCATGTCTATTTGAGTGTCGCCAATCATTACAGCGTCTTGAGCGCTTATGCCAAGTTCTTCAAGTAATTGATACAACATATCTGGAGAGGGCTTTGATTGCGCGTCATCGCTTGTACGTGTTGCACTAAAAAAATGTCGCAATTGACTTTGTTCAAGCAAACGCTCTAACCCACCCCTACCTTTACCTGTTGCAACCGCTAAAACAATGCCCTGCTCTTTTAAGGCACCTAAAACGCTAACAACATTATCAAATACAGGAGTTGGCGTGGTATCAACACTATATTGGTGTTTATACCCCTTAATTAGCGCTTGATGCTGCGCGACATTATCGGGAAATAAAACATCAATTGCTTTTTCAAGCGACATACCAATAATGTTTTTAATGGCTTCGTCACTAGGTGGCACTAAATTAAGTGACTCGGCGCTACTACGAATACAGTTAACTATTTTAGTGACTGAATCCATAACAGTGCCATCCCAATCAAAAATGACGAGCTTATATTTTTTAATTGGGGCTACTTTTATCACAGTTTTGCATCTCGTAATTTTAGTAATGTATTTTTAAGCGTTTTATCTAGCGGTGCTTCAATACGCATAGTTGTTTCGTTTTTAGGGTGATAAAAACTTAAATCGTGTGCGTGTAAAAACAATCGGTTTAACCCAACTTTACGCATAGAATCGTCAAAACCCTGGTCACCGTATTTATCGTCGCACGCTATTGGGTGACCTTTACATTGCGTATGCACACGAATTTGGTGCGTACGCCCTGTAACAGGCGACGCTTGTACAAGTGAGCAATCGTTAAAACGTTCAAGTACTTTAAAACGAGTATGTGAAGGTTTTCCCTCAGTGTTATCTACGCGTACTACGCGCTCGCCCGATTTAAGTGTATTTTTACGCAGCCCTTCGGTAACGTTTTTAGTTTTAGAATCCCACTGCCCTTCTACAAGTGCCCAGTAATTTTTTTCCATTGTTTTTTCACGAAGTTGTTCATGCAGCGCTGTTAACACCGAACGACGCTTCGCTATAAGTAAACAACCCGATGTATCACGGTCAAGCCTATGAACTAGCTCAAGGCTACGTTCCTCTGGGCGAAGTGCTCGCAAAGCTTCAATTAAGCCATAACTTAAACCACTACCGCCATGAACAGCCATACCTGATGGTTTATTTATTACGATAAGGTATTTATCTTCAAATAAAATATCGTTTTCAAGGCGAGTTACTTTGTCTAATTTTGATGGAACAAATTCTTCACGCTCAGCAACTCTGATAGGTGCAATACGAAGTACATCTTCAAGCTGTAGTTTATATACAGGCTTAATACGCTTTTTATTAACGCGTACCTCACCTTTGCGCAAAAGTTTATAAATAGCGCTTTTAGGCACCCCTTTTAAATGGGTAATAAGAAAGTTATCAATACGCTGACCTAAATGGTCTTCGTTGATCGTGACATAAGTTACTTGTAAGTCGTTTTTTTCTGACATTGCCTAATCACTAATTTAAGTAAAATAATTTAGTTGCTAACACTGTAATAATAGTGGGATAATCAGCAGCGCAAATATTTAGTATTTGCAAATAACAACGGTGCTTTTTAACACATTAAAACATTCGTGATGCACATTCTGGGTAGCCGATCATACAGATCCGAGTTAAGTTTTCCAAAGCTTTTATGCCTCCTCAGTTAACACGTGCGATCAATTAACGGCAATGCGCGTAATATATTGCTGGTTAAGTTTGAACATGAAGCGATTTTTAACGTGCTAGAGAAAGCAATGAACAGATAATTTGTCTGATAGTGACGACGTAAAAAACGTCGTTCAGCACTAGCTCAATTATTGTAGTACCGTATAGCAGCTTATTTAGAACTAAAAAAATCTAATAAATAAGCGTTCATTAACATCGGCAGCGATTTTTGCTCTTAAAACGGATATTAGCGATACATCAGTATGTATTGCTCACCAACTTAATGAGCCCTACGCGCCTAATATGAATGATATTTAGTAAGATTAATATGACAGGCCGACTTCTGGGTAAAACTTGTAAACGTAGCTGAAAAGCCGACAGTTTTAGCACCATTAAGAATTTAATAGCGATAATAATTGCTATTGTTTGCCAGCATTTAAAATACTGCATACGAGAAACAGAGCCGTTCCGTTAAAGACCCAGTCGTGAGGCTGCACATTCTAAAAATAGGGACAACTGAACAGGCGAGAAAAACATCGTCATGTCAGCGACATAAATAAGTAGAGTAACAATATGAAACGTATGCTAATCAATGCAACGCAGCAAGAAGAAATGCGCGTAGCACTGGTTGATGGCCAGCGCCTATATGATTTAGATATCGAAAGCCCAGGTCACGAACAGAAAAAAGCCAATATTTATAAAGGCAAAATCACTCGCATTGAACCATCTCTTGAAGCAGCATTTGTTGATTACGGTGCTGACCGCCATGGTTTCCTTCCTTTAAAAGAAATTGCCCGTACTTACTTCCCTGCAGGTTACACTTTTCATGGTCGCCCTAACATTCGCGACGTGATCAAAGAAGGTCAAGAAGTTATAGTACAAGTTGATAAAGAAGAGCGTGGCCAAAAAGGCGCTGCGTTAACTACTTTTATCAGTGTTGCTGGTAGCTACTTAGTGCTTATGCCTAACAACCCTCGTGCTGGCGGTATTTCTCGTCGCATTGAAGGTGATGAACGTACTGAACTTAAAGAAGCATTGGGTCGTTTAGAACTTCCTAAAGGTATGGGCTTAATTGTTCGTACAGCGGGTGTTGGTAAATCGTTTGAAGAATTAAACTACGATTTAAAAGCATTATTAGTACATTGGGAAGCAATTAGACAAGCAGCCGATAGTGCTAAAGCGCCATTTTTAATACACCAAGAAAGCAATGTAATATTCCGTGCGATACGCGATTATTTACGTCGTGATATTGGCGAAATTTTAATTGATAAACCACGTGTTTTTGAAGAAGCTAAAGCGCACATTGAGCGTTTTCGTCCTGACTTTATGAGCCGTGTTAAGCTTTATCAAGGCGACACTCCTTTATTTACGCATTACCAAATTGAAAGCCAAATTGAGTCTGCGTTCCAGCGTGAAGTACGCTTGCCTTCTGGTGGTTCAATTGTAATTGACCCAACTGAAGCACTAACGTCTATCGATATCAACTCGTCTAAAGCAACTAAAGGCGGCGATATTGAAGAAACAGCACTTAATACTAACTTAGAAGCGGCCGATGAGATTGCACGTCAATTACGTCTTCGTGACTTAGGTGGTTTAATTGTTATCGACTTTATCGATATGACGCCTCCACGTCATCAACGTGAAGTAGAAAATCGTTTAAAAGATGCTGCTCGTCCAGATCGTGCTCGTGTTCAAATTGGTAAAATCTCGCGCTTTGGTTTACTTGAAATGTCGCGTCAGCGTTTGCGTCCTTCATTAGGTGAAGCAAGCCAAGGCCCATGTCCACGTTGTAGTGGCCAAGGTACTATTCGTTCAAACGAATCAATTGCGCTTTCTATTCTTCGTTTAATTGAAGAAGAAGCAATTAAAGACAACACAGCACAAGTAAATGCACAAGTGCCTGTTGCCGTTGCTGCTTATTTATTAAATGAGCAACGTCGTAGTGTTCATCGCATTGAAAAACATCATAAATGTGACGTAGTGATTATTCCTAATCAACATATGGAAACACCACATTACGAAGTTATGCGTTTACGTAAAGACGAAACACTTGAAACGGTAAGTTACGGACAAGTTGTTGCGCCAGAACCTGAAGCATTTGAGATGTCAAAATCACCAAGTGCACCAGTACGTGAAGAGCCAATGCTAAAAGGTGTTGTAATGCCTTCTACACCGGCTCCACAAGCAGCGCCTACACCAGTAGTTCAGCCTGTAGTAACAGAGACTAAAACTGAAGGTGGCTTGTTTGAAGCAATCACTAAATGGTTTAAATCGTTATTTGCAAGCGAAACAGTAGAAGAGAAAAAAGAAGCTGTAGAAAAAGAGCAGCAAGAAGCGCGTAATAACGCTCGCCGTGGTAACGATAATCGTCGTCGTAATAACAACCAACGTCGTCGTAATAATAACCCGCGCACTAATAAACCACGCAATGAGCGCCCTGCAGCTGAAGAGGAAGTTAAAACAGACTCACCAGCAGCAACAAGTACCGAGACTCAAGAGAGAAACGAGAACCGCAATAAGCGTCGTCGTAACCCTAACTCTCGTAAGCGCCCAGAGCATAAAAGCGAAGAAAAAGATCAAGTTAAAACTGAAGCCCCTGTAAAAGCAGAAGTAGAAGTAGAAACTGATTCTAAGCCAGCTCAAGCTGTAGAGCCTAAAGAGCAAAAGCCTAAAGTTCGCCGTCAACGTCGTAACATACGTAAAAAAGTACGTCTGCAAGATGAAAACGCTGAGCAAGCTAACTCAACAGAGCAAACACCTGAACAAGCGGTAGTGACTGACACGCCACAAGTTCAAGAGCAAGCACCTGTTGCAGAAAAGCAAACACAAGCTCCGGCAGAAAAAACAGCGCACATTAAAGAAGAGAAAGTTGACACTGTTGATTCTAACGATGAAACAGCAACTACTGAAGACGAGCAAGAGCAAACACGTACACGTTCACGCCGTTCTCCTCGTCATCTTCGTGCATCAGGTCAACGTCGTCGACGTCCTGAAGGTGAAGCAGAAGTTAAATCTGACGAAGCCCCTGCATTTGTTCCAGTTGCTGATCAAGCTGCTGCAGAATATGAAGCAGAGCTTAAAGCTAAATCTGAAGAAACACCTGTGGATGCAGCGCAGCAAATTGAACAAGCCGTCGCGGTTGAAGACTTAGCAAAAGTTGAAGCTGTAGAAGAGCCTGCTAAAGTTGAAACTCCAGTAGCAACTGAAGAGCCTGCTAAAGTTGAAACTCCAGTAGCAACTGAAGAGCCTGCTAAAGTTGAAACTCCAGTAGTAACTGAAGAGCCTGCTAAAGTTGAAACTCCAGTAGTAACTGAAGAGCCAGCTAAAGTTGAAGCGCCAGTAGCAACTGAAGAGCCAGCTAAAGTTGAAGCGCCAGTAGTAACTGAAGCACCAGCTAAGGTTGAAACTCCGGTAGTAACTGAAGAGCCGACTAAAGTTGAAACGCCAGTAGTAACTGAAGAGCCAGCTAAAGTTGAAACGCCAGTAGTAACTGAAGCTCCAGCAAAAGCAGAGAAATCAGTACCGCATGTTAAAACATCGGTAACTCAAGGGTCTGCAAGTGCGCCAATGGCACAGCCTACTCCTGTAGCTGATAGCGAAGTAAAGCATACATCTGTAGCAATGGCTCACGATAAACGTGAACTAGTGCCAGACAGTGGTTTACGTGCGGGTTCTATCAAACCTGCTGGTCGTGCAAGTTCTGCAATGACTAAAACAATGAGTGTTGATTAGTAACTAACACTTATTAAAAAGCCCCGCTATTTAATAAATAGCGGGTTTTTTTTGTTTACATACTTTGAATAATTATTAAAGTTTCTTCACGCTCATAATAAGCGATTTATTCACAAAGAGGTTAAGAGACGGTGCGCTTTTAGAGGGAGTAATACAACTCAACCTGGCTAACTTGAAAAAGCTCCGCTAATAAGCCATGGCTTGTGTTTTCTCATTTATTCCTCTTTCACTTCTCCTTATGAAATAGATCTTTAAGGGGTTTATTAGCAAAGATATTAAATAACTAGATGCAGTGCTTCTTGCGTAAGCAAGCTTCACGCCTTGTATCTACAGCCGAAATTTAACACCGTGAATAAGATTAACGAGTAGATGCTCAACTTGTTGGCGTGATGGGCAAAGCCCG